>JAIWOJ010000246.1 GCA_020216965.1 Prosthecobacter sp. | reverse complement strand
TGGGTAGGTTTGCCAACGCGTGAAACCAACCGTTGCTGTTTGGCGGTGTGTCCGGGGTGCCTAGGCTTGGCTGGCAGGATCAATAGGTGATGCGGAATGCGCCATCCTTGCAGAAACTGACAAAGTCAGAGAGCCCTTCGCGGTGCCAGCCACAAAACTCTTTCAGCGCTTTGCTCGCGGGTTTTGGGAGCGGTTTGTTGGGTTTGGTGGGGATCTTTTTGAGCGCTTTGCTCAGAGCATCTGCCATGGCCGCCACATCAGGGGCGGTCATTTGCTGGCCGTTGCAGCTCACATAATCGTCTGCATCCCAGTCGGCCACTCGGGTGCCGCGTGGCGGTTTGGTGCCGGCTGGCTGCCAGCCGAACTCTTGGGCAAGCTCGAGAACGGCTTCCCAACTATCGAATTTCCAGCGGAAGGAATCGCCTCGGCGTTTGAGGATCGTGGTCATGATGCGCGGTGGGTTTCTAGGATTTGACCTTGTGGTGTTGGGGGCATCGAATGGAGCGCGCAGGTGTGAGTCCTAGCGTTGAAAGCGATGGCCTACGGATGGTGGCAATCACAAATCAGAGATTCAAGCCTTTTGCCATCAAATGTCCCGCATGAAGACGCGCATCTCGGCTTTCAGCCAGGTGCCATGCTTTTCCTTGGACTCCAGGCGGCCAAAGAGGAGCTTGCCAGCATCCATGAGACGGGCGGGAGCTTCATTTTTGGCGCGCGGGAGGTAGCCGAGGTGGTGACCAGCTTGGTCAAAGATCATGATGGCAAGAGGGTCGTGCGGGTTTTGCGGCTCGCGCTTGAGCACGAGGAGATGACCAGGAAGCAAGGTGGGTTCGACGGCTTCTAGGTCACGGTAGCTGGTGCCGGCGATCTGGCATTCGATAAGCATGATCTCCTTGGCAAAAGGCATGAGCGCGCCGTCCCCCCCGAAGCTGCCGTGGATGAGTGCAAGCAGCGCGGGATCAATTGGGACCAAACTGGTGGCCGAGTGCATGGGGAGATGGGTGGAGGGTTTGAAGTTGCTTTTCTAGCGCGTCAGCCTGTGCCTTCAATGGCTCTGTCTCCTGCTCCAGGGCTAGTCGGCGCTTGGTGATCCAGTCTTCGTTTGCCAAGTCTTCTCTCAGGGTGAAGGGCGGCTGGCTTTCGATTTCGGTGATCTTTTGCTGGAGTTCAGTGATGCGGTTTTCCAGCATGGTGCGCTGTGCCTGGAGCTGCTCCAGTGCATCAGGGCTACCCTCTGCGGGTGTGTTGTCTTTTAGCAGAAGGGAGAGGGCGCGGAGCTTTTCTAGGTCGCCCGCCTCATAGGCATCCTGCACCTGCTGCCAGAGCTGATGGCTGCCGTGATCCTGGTTTGGGTGCAGGTCAGGGTGCAGTTGCTTGACCAGATCATAATACAGCTTTTTCAGATCCTTGTTGTGTTCATCCGTGTGGAGGTGGGAGAGACGTAATTCGGCCTGCGCAAGCTTTTGAGTGGCTTCCTTGAGCTTCACCTGCCAGAGGGTGAGATCTTCATCCACTTGGTCGAGGATTTGCTCCAAATTAGGCGGCTGCCCATGATTGAGCGCGGCCTGGGATAGCTCTAGGATGCGCTTGAGCCGTGCGATGCGGAACTGGGCCTTGAGCTTTTCTAGCTCCCAGGGGCCGAGTTTAGTCTGATAAAGGGCGTAGAGATTGGGGCGGACGATGTGAATGAGATCATGGGATTGGGTCAGCAGCCCAGCCAATCGCGAGCGCAGTTCAGCGATGAGGTCCAGAAGGCGTTGGGTTTCAGGATGGGGGGCTGGGGTCATGGGAATAGGGGTGAGTATAATGCATCTCCTGCGTTATCCCATTCTTTCGAGGATGGGTGTAGCGACGCATTTACCCGTCACAGGTGAGCTGAGGCGGGCTAATGGCACAGATGCGTTGTGCTTTCGTGCTTTTTTCCGTGGTTTTGCTGCTGCTGGTCACGTCTTGCGGGACAAAGACGGCGGCACCTGAGAAGCCGGTGCACGCGCTGGCGGAGGATGAGTATTTTGCCACCTACATCCGCCCGCTGTTTGCGAGCCGCTGTGTGTCCTGCCACCGGGGGCAGGATGCACCGGCTGGGCTGTCCCTGGTGCAGCGCAGTGGGCTGTATGCACCGCGCCGGAAGGGGCGTGCCTATGTGGTGCCTGGGAATCCCGCCGCTAGCCTGCTGATGACGGCGGTGGAGCCAGGCGGCAGCCACCCACGCACGATGCCGCTGGTGGCGCTGACGGAGGTGGAGCTGGGGGCTCTGTATGAGTGGATCGAGGATGGTGCCTACTGGCCGGACAATCCGGCGGGCTTTGTGCAGCCTGCGGCTCTGCGGCCTGGGGAGTGGTGAGCAAGTGTCTTGGCCCTGGGGCTTAGCGCTTGGGCTTGCCAGGGCGGGTGGCCTCTTTCACGAGCAGGTCGGCGATTTTTTCGGCGGAGTTTCGCACGGCGGCTTTGTTGGCGGCGCGTTTCATGGCCTCCGCCTTCTTGGGATCGGTGAGGATGCTGCGCACGGCATCAGCCAGCACGTCGGCATTGAGGTCTTTTTCCGGCATCATGAGGGCGGCTCCTGCCTGGTGAAAGATCTCGGCATTGCGCGTCTGGTGATCCTCGGCAGCAAAAGGGTAAGGGATGAGCAGGCTGGGCACGCCAAAGTAGGCTAGCTCAGACATGGAGGAGGCACCGCTGCGAGCGATGGCGAGGTCTGCGGCGCGGTAGGCGAGGTCCATGCGATGGCAGAAAGCGGCGACGTGCTGGGGCAGCATGGGATGCTTGGCATAGACATCGCGGACTTCTTCATAGTCGGTGGGACCAGCGATGTGGAGGAGCTGGATACCCATTTTTTCAAACTGCTCTAGCGCCATGCCGATGACGCGATTGATGCCGCGTGCGCCTTGGCTGCCGCCCATGATGAGCAGGGTTTTTTTGGCAGGGTCTAGCTTGAAGAACTCGTGCGGTTTTTCCGTGCTGCTGCCTCTCATGCTGCTGCGGATGGGGGTGCCGACTACGCGCACGTCGCTGTGTTTGGGGAAGTGCGTCTTGCAGGCATCCAGCCCACAGAGGACGGTATCGGCATAGCGGGCATTGAGACGGTTGGCCTTGCCTGGGATGGCATTGCTCTCGTGAATCAGGGTGCGGCAGCCCTCCTTCCGGCCTGCATAGAGCGGGGCAAAGGAGGTGAATCCGCCCATGCCGAGCACGGTGCTGATCTGGTGCTGGCGGATGATCTTTCGGCACTGCTTCATGCCGCGCCAGAGACCGGTGAGGAAGCCGATCATTTTGGGCGACCAAGGTTTTGGCATGGCCAGAAAGGGCATTTTTTCAAAGCGCAGTTCTTTGTGCCCGGACGCAGCGATGGAATCGATCTTCTTCTCGCTGATAAGCAGCGTCACATCATGGCCGCGCGCTTTGAGCACCTCGGCTACGGCGATGCCGGGAAAAAGGTGCCCGCCTGTGCCACCGCAGGCGATGAGCACATGGGCAGGCTGGTTGGGGGAAGTCTTCACAGAATAGAAAATGGGGAAACCCCTGGGGACACTCCCACAGGGTGGACCTGCCTCTTAAGGCAGCGTTCGGAAACTGGCAAGGCTGGCCTGGGGCGCGTCTCAGAAGGACTCAGTCTTCACTCCAGCGGATATTTCGGCGCAGGCCGACGACGTGAAAGTGCGCATCGGTGTCTTGGATGTACCCTCTGTCATCCAGCCGCATCCCTTCCTGCTGGAGGAGGCTGCGCTGACGTTCTTGGAGGCTGGGCTCCATGCCCTGGCTGATGCGCCCCTCTGCGGCTACCACCCGGTGCCAGGGAAGGGCACGCGCTTCCTCCTCGGTCAGGCGGGCCAGGACGCTGGCGACGTGCCTGGGAGCCACGTTCATGTGTAGGGCGATGGAGCCATAGGTGGTGAACTTACCCGCAGGGATGAGTGCCACCAGACGCAGAACCTCCGCCCGGATGCGTGCGTATGCCTGGGATGCTGCCATAGAGGGCTAGCCTGAAAGGGATCGCCCCCCAGGCAAGGCTGAAAGGGCGGCGTTGCTGACTTGATCCACCGTGGCTCTAGGCGGAAACATGCCTTGAGCATGACTGATTTGATCGAGGGCTTCATTTTGCACCTAGCCACAGAGCGCGGGCTATCTGTGAACTACCAACTGCTGGTGCGCCGTGCGCTTGAGGCGCTGGCCTCTTGGCTCAAAGAACATCGTGGTGTGACGCAGGTGGCTGAAGTGACTACGGATCTGCTCACGGACTATCTGGGACGCCGCAAGCAGGGCGGACTGGCCGCCTCCAGCGCGCGGGTGGAGCTGGTGGCGATGAAGATTTTTTTTCGCTGGCTGGCCGCACGCGGCAAGCGTGTGGGGGATCCTGCAGAGCCGATCTTGCCTCCGCGTGTGGAAAAGCACCTGCCCGGCACCCTGAATGAGGAGAGCGCTCGGCAGTTGCTGGAATCCATCCAAGGCACCTCACCGCTGGATCGGCGTGACCGGGCCATCCTGGAGCTCTTTTATGCCAGTGGTCTCCGTCTTTCTGAACTGGTGCAGGCACGGCTGGAAAACCTAAATCTAGAGGATGGCTGGATCCGGGTGATCGGGAAAGGGGCCAAAACGCGCGTCTGCCCGGTGGGCAGTGCGGCGAGGGAGAGCCTGGCTG
>JAIWOJ010000245.1 GCA_020216965.1 Prosthecobacter sp. | reverse complement strand
ATAGACGACACGCCAGCGCGCAGGTGCCTCATCATAGACCGCCAGGGTGACGACCTCTGCCCCGGTGCGCAGGGCGATCATGGCCGCCACCGGTGTGGTGGAGGCCAGGCGATCGAAAAATGGGCACCACACGCCCTGGTCACCCGCGTGCTGGTCCACCAGCACGCCCAGGCTGCCGCCCTCCTTCAGATGGCGCATGGGGCCGGTGAATCCATCGTGGCGGCTAAAGATGGCGTAGCCCAGGCGCTCGCGGCGGCGCAGGATGTGGGCGTCCAGATAGGGATTGCGCAGGGGCTGATACACGCTGGCCGGGCGGCGGCCAAAGGAGCAGAGGTCAGGCACCTGAGCCAGCAGCTCCCAGCAGCTAAGGTGGCAGACCAGGCCGAGCACCGGCTTGCCGGAGGCAAGAGCGGCCTGCATGTGCTCCATGCCCTCGAGGGTGACGCGGGCCTGGATCTGCTCCCGCGTCATGGTGGGCAGCTTCAGGCCACACAGCACATTGGCAAAGAGGGACATGAAATGCTTCCGCCCTGTGTCACGACGCCAGGCCTCATCGCGCTCGCGCCCGAAAGCGATGCGCAGGTTATTCAGCACCAGGCCACGGTAACGACCTGCCAGCAGCCAGCCTAGGCCACCCAGGATGCGCCCAGCATGCCACACCACCGGCAGCGGCAGCAGTTTCAGCCCCAGCTCCACCGTCCGAAACAGGGCAAAGGCCAGCCAGTGGCCTGCCGATTCAAGGCCGGTGTGCTTGGGGCGATCAGGAGCGTTCTTCATTCTCGCCCCCCGTCTGCCATATTCCACTGGCCCGGGCAATGCGGAGTTCAGTGGGGATGGCACCCCTGGACTGCAGCAGCCCTACTGCCGGGGGTGGGCCAGCTTTTGCCCTTCAGCTCAGGAAAAAACGCGCACCTGGGTTTGCCCTGAAAATGGAGGGAGCTGCTTGTGGAAGAGGGCAGCCTGGGCTGGAGAGGGCTTTTCCCCAGCAGCAGGGCTGCCAGACACGAAGGCGGCAGCAGGGCTGCCGCAGTCCAGGGGGCAGGCGGCTCTCAGGCCAGCGCGGCATCCCGCAGGGCGGGGAACTGGGCGCGCCATTCGGAGACGATGGCATGCTCAAGCGTGCTGCAGAGCACCTGCTCACGCTCTCCGGCGTCCGCGATGATCACGCCCTGGGGATCGACGACCAAGCTGCGGCCGTTGTAGCTGTAGGCAGGCTCGGAACCGGTGCGGTTCACGCCGATGACATAAGCCTGGTTTTCGATCGCGCGGGCCTGGAGCAGCGTCATCCAGTGCAGGAAACGCTTCACTGGCCAGGCGGCGATGCAGACGATGACCTCTGCGCCCAGGCGCACCAGATCGCGCGCCAGCTCGGGGAAGCGGAGGTCATAACACACCAACAGGCCCAGGCGGAAACCGCCCCACTCAAACACTACGGGAGCATGTCCGCGCTCATGCACCGCAGACTCACCGCCGAGCGAGAAGGGCCGCCGCTTGGTGTAGCGGGCCAAGATTTCCCCATCAGGTCCCACGGCCAGCGCTTGGTTGAGCGCACGCGCGCCCTGAGCTTGGCGCACAACCAGCCCGCCCACCACGCAGCAGCGGTGATCACGCGCCAGCGCTTTGAGAAAAAACTCCGTCTCTCCGTGCTCAGGCTCCGCCGTGGCCTCCACCGCGCAGGAAAAGCCTGTGGCAAACATCTCCGGCAGCACCACCAGCGCGCCCTGGGGCGGCGGGCTAGCGGCGAGCAGCGCGCGCACTTTGGCAAAGCTGGCGGCTTTGTCTTCCCAAACGGAGTCTAGCTGGATGGCATGGATGGGCAGTGTCATGGCCGGGCAAAAGGGAGCTCAATCCCAAACGATGAGGCTGCGGGCGACCTCGCCGCGCTCTAGGGATTCGTAGGCTTCGTTGATCTGGTCCAACCGCCAGGTGCGTGTGAGCAGCTCTTCCAGCTTCAGCGCGCCGGTTTGGTGCAGGTCCATGAGGCGCGGCAGGTCGATGCGCGGCCGCATGGAGCCGTAAAGCGTGCCCTTCAGGGTCTTCTCTGCATAGAGCAGTTGGTTCACATGGATGCGCGCGCGCGCATCGGCCCGGCAGATGCCCGCGACCACACAGGTGCCGCCTTTCCGCAGGGAATCAAAGGCCTGCTCAATGGGCTCTGGTAGCCCGATGGCCTCAAAAGTGTAGTCCGCGCCTAGGCCGCCGGTGAGGTCCTTCACCGCCTGCACGGCATCACACTGGCTGCTGTCGATGAAATGGGTGGCCCCCAGCGTGCGGGCATATTTTTCCTTACCCGCCACGGTGTCGATGGCGATGATCTGCCGAGCGCTGACCATGCGCGCGCCCTGGATGATGTTCAGCCCGATGCCACCACAGCCAAACACAGCCACCGAGGCTCCGGGCCTAACCTGCGCGGCGTGGGTGACCGCGCCGACACCCGTGATGACGCCACAACTGACCAGCGCCGCCTTCCAAAGGGGGAAGCCGTCGTCGATCCTCACCACCGCTGCCTCTGGCATGGTGGACAGGCTGCTGAAGGTGGAGACGCCTGCGTAGTGCCGGATGCTTTCGCCCCGCGCATTTTGGAACCTTGTCTTTCCATCCGGCATCAGCCCTGTGAAGCGCATGGCTGTGCCCAAATCACACAAGGCCGGGCGGCCCTGCTGGCAGTAGTCGCAGCGCCCGCAACTGGAGCGCCAGATCGGGCATACGGCATCCCCGGGCTTCACGCTCGTCACGCCGGGCCCGATCGCCTCCACGATGCCCGCGCCCTCATGCCCTGGGATGATGGGCATGGGCATGGGCAGGTCTCCCTTCATCACATGCAGGTCGCTGTGGCAGACCCCGGCGGCCTTCATGCGCACCATGACCTCTCCTGCCTGCGGCCAGGCCACTTCCACCTCCTCAATCACCAAGGGTTTCCCGGATTCATAAAGGACGGCGGCGAGGGCGGTGGGCATCATCCTAGCAAAGGGAAAAGCCCCGACTGTGCAACTGCGCTCTGCCCCCAGGTCAGCCGCCCTTTCGGCGACACAAAAAAGCCCCACAGGAGGGAACACCTGAGGGCGGTGCTCTGCTCGCTATGGGGCGGCATGCAATCTATAGGCAGGTTCAGCGGCCAAAGGAGAAGAACCAGCTCACACTACTGCGCGGTGGGCAAACGGGCGTGGGAGCCACAATGGGGCGCGGTGGGCAGACGGGCACCGGGGCCACGATCGGACGGTGGTAACCGTGGCCATAAGAGGGAGGGCACACCGGGCGGGGATTGCACACCCCGCAGGTATGACCCGACTGCTGTGTGACCCAGCGTCCGAGCGGATTGCCCCAGCGGTCACGTCCATACACCTGATAAATGGCATAAACCGGACGGCCACAGGGTGTGTAACTGATGATGCGTGTGGCAGGGGTAGCGCAGTGGTCCCATGCCTGAGTTTCGGAGGGAAGCGCGAATCCGATGAAGGTCAGCGCCGCAGCAAGAGAGAGGATCGTTTTCATAGTGTGTTTAGGGTGAACTTGAGGTTCGCTGGCATCTGACGGAGGGCAGCGCATTCTATTCATGGGGCGATGACATTTTTTTCCAATGCCGCAACAAGGCTCCTGCCAGCACGTTTCGGCACCGCCATGAGAATCTCGATCCTCCTGCTTCTCCTTCATGCTTTCCTCTGCCAAGCTGCACCCCAGCCTAACATTGTGTTTATTTTAGCAGATGATCTTGGCTGGACGGACCTGGGTTGCTTTGGCTCTGGCTACTACGAGACCCCTGCGATTGATCGCCTGGCGGCGCAGGGCATGAAATTGACCAGCCATCACCACTGCCAGAACTGCCAGCCTACGCGCGCGGCACTCATGTCAGGACAATATGCGCCGCGCACAGGTGTGTACACGGTAGGGGACATAGGCCGCTTTGCCTGGCAGACCCGCCCCCTACGTCCGGTGGATAACGTCACCTCTCTGCCGCTGGATAAAGTGACCATCGCGCAATGCCTGAAAAAGGCAGGCTATGTCACGGGCATGTTTGGCAAGTGGCACCTGGGCCAAAAGGACGCCTACCACCCAGCGAAGCGCGGTTTTGATGAGGCGGTGGAATCATCCGGTCAGCACTTCAATTTCAAAACGGATCCCCCTGTGGAGTATCCGAAGGATCAATATCTCGCCGACTTCCTCACGGACAAAGCGGTGGACTTCATGCAGCGCCATAAGGACAGCCCCTTCTTTCTTTATCTGCCGCACTTTGGTGTCCACTCCCCCTATCAGGCTAAAAAAGACTGGATCAGCCACTTCAAAGAGAAGCCAGGGGTGCGCGGACATGCCAACCCGACCTATGCCGCGATGATTGCCAGCGTGGATGAAAGTGTTGGCCGCGTCATGACAGAACTCGACAAACTGGGCCTGACGGAAAAAACCATCGTCATTTTTGCCTCAGACAATGGGGGTGTAGGCGGCTACGCGCGTGAGGGCATCCAAAAAGCCGGAGATGTCACCGACAATGCGCCCCTGCGTAGCGGCAAAGGCAGCCTGTATGAGGGCGGCACGCGCGTCCCCTTCATCATCAAATGGCCGGGCGTCACCCAGGCTGGCTCGTCCTGTGATGTGCCTAGCATCCATGTCGATCTCTACCCTACCTTCCTCGAGTTGGCAGGGGC
>JAIWOJ010000244.1 GCA_020216965.1 Prosthecobacter sp. | reverse complement strand
ACCATACTTCTCGCGAACATACTGGATAACCTCTGGACGGCGCGTCTGGCAGAAGTCGATATCGATATCAGGTGGGCTAACACGTTCAGGATTCAGAAATCGCTCAAAAACCAACTGAAAGCGTAGCGGGTCAATGTCTGTGATGCCAAGAACATAGGCCACGAGGGAGCCTGCTGCTGAACCACGACCTGGCCCTACTGGAATACCATGCTGTTTGGCCCAATGGATAAAGTCCCAAACGATCAAGAAGTAACTCGTGAAGTTTTTTTCATTCAATAGCGCTAACTCGTAGTCCATGCGCTTGCGTAACTCTTCGTCATTCAGAGCCCGATCTCTGCCGTAGCGCTTGATTAAGCCTTCCTCACAGAGCAACCGTAAATAGTCTGCCCGGTCCATCCCATTTTCAGGATGATAGAGCGGATAACGATCAATGCTTGTCGAATCTAAGCGAATGTCGATCTTACAGCGCTCTGCGATTTCAAGCGTCGCATCACATGCCTCTGGTAACTCCGCGAAAAGCGCGCGCATCTCCTCTGGTGTTTTGAAATACACCTCCGGGGAGTAGGTGAGGCGCTTTTGGTCGTGCACACTAGCCCCGGTGCCTATGCAGATCAATAAATCATGGCTCTCATGATCTTCACGATTCATGAAATGCACATCATTTGTCGCGACAATCTTTAGCCCATAGCTCTTGCTCCACTCTAGCAGTTGCTTTGTCACAGTGCGCTGCTGCTCCATACCGTGATTTTGTAGCTCGAGGTAGAAATTCTCTGAGCCAAAAATATCCACGAACTCGCGAAGGCTCTTTTCCGCCTCATCTAGACGATCTGTCAAGATCAGTTGGTTGATCTCACCATTAATGCAGCCACTGAGACATATCAGCCCCTTGTTATGCTGGCGCAGCAGCTCCTTGTCCATGCGCGGATGATACCACTGACCGAAAAGATGCGCTTCCGTGACGAGCTTAGATAAATTTTCATAGCCCTCATTATTGCTCGCTAATAGGGTTAGGTGAGAGGCACGCTTGCGCCCAGGCACCTCTCTCTTTTCATGCATGGAGCCGGGAGCCAAATATACCTCACAGCCTAGAATAGGTTTGATGACCTTATGTAGCTGTTCTGGCGTCGCCACTTCACCTTTTTTCAGCTTTGGCTCGGTCTTTTTGGCAGCCATGTAAAAATCGATAGCCCCATACAAATTTCCATGATCCGTGATCGCAACGGCTGGCATCTTCAGTTGTTGTGCCCTTTTCACTAGGTCATCAATGCGGCATGCCCCATCAAGTAGGGAATAGTCCGAGTGAACGTGAAGATGGACGAAGGAGTCTGCCATGGAAGGTGTGCAATCGTCAGGGTAAAGCGCCGCTTATGGCTCGCAAGCCTGCCTTTCTTTGTTTGTAGCTCTATCGCAAAAGCCGGTCTGTTAGATCATTCAAAGTGTTCTAGATGTGTTCGACAGGTGCTTATTCTGCCTGCTTTTGACGTCGATATTCACTTGGCGAATAGCTGGTAACTGCGCGAAATGCGCGCGTGAAAGCGCTGTGATCTGCAAAGCCGCAGTTCAGTGCGATTTCGGCGATGCTTGAGTCCGTTTCACGGAGGAGGCGTGAGCCGGCGGTAATGCGGACTTTGGTAATTAGCTGCATCGGGCTAATGCCATGGATCCTTTTGATCACCCGCGCGAAGCGCGCTGCGCTCATTCCTGCTTTCTTGGCAAGGGCGGACGGGCTTATCGCTTCATCAAAGCTGCGCTCTAAATAGCGTAGTGCCTTCGCGACGCCGGGCGGTACATCGTCGCGATTGACCAGGGCTGTGAGATCCTTTGAAATACCGATGAGGCCGGTGACGCGGCCATTGTCATCACGCACCGGGATCTTGCTTGTTAACCCCCACACTGGCACATTCGGTTTTCTCCAAAACATCTCTAGCCGCTCAATGATTGGCTTCCCCGTGCGGAGCACTTGCGCATCTTGTTCTGTGGGGATGCGGCCAAAGTCGCCTGGACAGACCTCGCAAGGTCTTTTGCCAATCATTTGTGCTTTGTCATTCAATCCATGCCGTTCGACGAGCGATTGGTTCACGACTACATAACATCCTTCGGAGTCTTTGATAAAAAAGGCCGTATCATGCATCAAATCGGCCACTTGCTCGATAAACTGTGTGTTGATCCATAAATGCCCGCGAGGCGATAGGATGCCGGGGAGGGCTGAGAAAACCGTCTTCATAAAAAAGTCGGCAGGTATCATCCGACATCAAAGGTCCGTCTTCCAGTGCGTTTTAGAAGTGTGCCGCATTTCTCGCGCCTTTTGGGTTACCATTTCAAGACGCTACGATGGTTTGAGCTTCATTTTCCTTTTTCTCATGAAACGAATTTTGCTTATTTTTTGCGGCCTTTACTCCACACTTCACGCCGATTTGGACCGGCCAAAGCTCCAGATCATTAACGGTACTGCGCAGGACGTGGAGGTGTTTTGGATCAATGACAAAGGCGAGCGCATCCCCAACGGCACGATACAGCCTGGGAAGTACACGATCATTGGCACCACGCTAGGGCATCGTTTTGCCGTGGTGGGCCGCGAGGATAAAATGGAAAGCCTTGTAACCTCAGAGGTGCCCGTGCAGGCGTTTCGTGTAGGAGGAGTGCCATCGTTTTACACTCAGCGGGCCAGCGCAGGCGGCTTTCCAGTCGTCGCCTCTTCCAAGGTGAATCCATACGCGCTGAAAGAGGCCGTTCACATCATTGATATGATGCTCTTGAAGCGCCCCGATGTGCGCCAGGCGATGGTAAAAAGTGGCTCGCGCCTTTGCATCCTCGCCCATAACGAGTTCACCTGCGATCAACCGGAGTGGGCCTGGCTCGCGGAAGAAAAAGAGGAGGGCTTCGATAACCTCAGCGCTCGCGACTACCGCGATGCACGCGCCCGTGGCATGGGAGGCAGCCTTACCGATCCCTTCTGCTCCTGTGCGGAGGAAAACCTGCTCGCTTACGAGGGTGATCCCTACAGCACGGAAAACATCCTCATCCATGAACTCGCGCACAACATCCACCTGCGCGGCATGAGCAATGTGGATCCGACCTTTGACGGCCGCGTCAAGGCCGCCTACGACGCCGCCATGAAGGCTGGACTCTGGGCAGGCAAATACGCCAGCGTCAATCATCACGAATACTTCGCCGAGGGCGTGCAGAGCTGGTTCGATAACAACCGCGAACCCGATCACGACCACAACCACGTCAACACCCGCGCCGAGCTGCTGGCATACGATCCCCGACTTGCTGCGCTATGTCGGGAGGTCTTTGGCGACACCGAGCTGAAATACACCAAGCCCCAAACCCGCCTCACCGGCCATCTCGCAGGCTACGATCCGAAGACCGCGCCGAAATTCACCTGGCCAGCACACCTCGATAAAGCCCGCGAATTGATCCGCGCCAAAGCCCGCGCGAGATCCGAGGCTGCCAACAATGTGGTTTCGGCTTCAGACGAAGAGAATGAGGCTAAAGTCGCAGCTACTTTCTCTCTAACACCCAAGCTCTCTGGCTGGACCCTCCACATCAGTCCAAACATCGACGCCGCCGCATGGAGCAAGGCTTTGCCGCTTCTGCAGACTCAGCTCAATGAAATCATCCGCGTCTTGCCAGCCAAAGCAGTTGCGGAATTGCAAAAGGTGCCGCTGTGGATCAATCCCGAATACCCGAACGTGCCTCCGCGTGCCGAATACCATCCCAGTGCCAGTTGGTTAAAGGATCATGGGCGTGATCCGGCCATGGCGAAAGGAGTCGAATTCACCAATGTGCGCATCTTCGATGCCGAGACGCGCCGCATGCCAAACTTCGTCCTGCATGAACTGGCGCACGCTTATCATGATCTTGTGCTCGGCTTTGACAATGCGACGATTGAGGCCGCCTATCAAAAAGCCAAGGCCGCCGGCCTCTACGACCGCGTGCAGCGCGAGGACAGTGAAGGCCGCAAGCGCTTCGACCGCGCCTACGCCCTCACCAACGCCAAAGAATATTTTGCCGAATGTAGCGAGGCCTTCTTTGTGAAAAACGACTTCTTCCCCTTCACGAGAGACGAACTGCAAAAGCACGATCCCGCGATGTTCGAGCTCCTCTCCCGACTGTGGGGCGGACGGTAAGCGCCCTGAAGCCCAGCGCACTCCTCCTTTCAAAACGCACGGCCAGGATTTCTGAACCTTGGCTCCATTCAAACCGAGCTCACCAAGCCGCTCTAGCTGGCTTTTCTTAGGCCATCACTTCCGCGATCCGTTCGCGCATCGTGTGCCCGGCTTATCTTCCGTGGGCCATGTCTCGTGCTGCGTGGTTTGCTTCATCCTGAATGAAGATAATCCCAGCCTCGTGCTTGCGTAGCATGAGAGACTAGCTTGGGCCAGGCAAACTCCTACCGTGCGCTTTTATCCCCATTTCCTATTTTCTCTTCTGCCAGCGCTGGCTGCCGCAGCGGTCCCTGATTTTGAGAAGGAAATCGCTCCGATCCTGGAAGCACGCTGTCTTTCCTGTCACGATGCCACGCAAAAGAAGGGTGATGTCAGCCTCGACACACACGCGAACGCACTCGCCTCCATCATGCGTGGCAAACCGGATGAAAGCCCGCTGATTGATCAAATCAGCGGCTCCAAGCCGAAGATGCCAAA
>JAIWOJ010000243.1 GCA_020216965.1 Prosthecobacter sp. | reverse complement strand
AGCAAGGGCGGCGAAGGAAGGGCGAGGAGGAGGGAAAAGGCGGCCAGAGTCGGTTTCATGCGGATTTTATTGGGTTGGATAAACTCATCTGAGCATGGGGCTGCTCTTTGGACAAGCACGCAGACGCGGCATCCGAGGAGCCGAAAATACAGGAAGCGGTGCGCAGCATGGCTTGAAGGCGCGCCGGAACCGCGCTCCCGGTGGCTGCACTCTCCACCCGCCCCAGCCATGTCAGATCCCCAAGCTCCCACCTTGAAACTCGCCCTCGTCGGTGCCGGCATGTTCGGCGGCGATGTTCACCTTCGCGCCTATGCCGATCTCCAGCGCTTTGGCATCGCGGGGCAACTCGCCCGTGTGGGCTTGGATGAGCACGCCCGCTCCCTGGCACCGGTGATGTTTGATCTCGTCGCGGTGGCGACGCGCTCTGAGGCATCCGCCAAAAAATCCGCTGCTGCCTTTCAGGCGATCACCGGCCATGCGCCGCGTTGCTACCATGGCGATGAGCCCTGGCACGAGATTCTGCGCGATTTTCCTGACCTCGATGTCATGGCGGTGGCCACCCCTGACCACCTGCACACCCAGCCGATCCTGGCCGCGCTAGCGGCTGGCGTGCACGTTTTGACTGAAAAACCCATGTGCCTCAGCACCACGGAGGCGGATCAGATCATCGCCGCTGCCCAGGCGAAGAACCTCATCGTGGGGGTGGACATGCACAAGCGCTATGATCCTGACCACCTGCGCATCCGGGATGACATCCAGAACCGCATCGGCGCGCCGCTGTATGGCACCGCCTACCTGGAAGAGCCGCTAGAGGTCTCTACCAGCACCTTCAAGTGGGTGGAAAGCAGTGACCCCTTTAGCTACGTGGGGCCACACTGGACAGACCTCATCTACAGCTACTACAAATCCAAGCCCGTCAGCCTCACGGCGGTAGGGCAAAAGAAGCGCCTCGTGCGCGATGGTATCCAAGCCTATGACGCCGTGCAGGTGCGTGTGGATTTTGACAACGGCATGAGCATCAATTTTCATAACAACTGGATCACGCCTGCCGACTTTGAAGGGCCGGTGAATCAGGGGCATGAGATCGTCGGCGCGGATGGCAAGGTGGAGAGTGACCAGCAGTACCGTGGCTTTCGCTGGTGGAATGCGGGCGGTGGCTCGCGCACGAGCAATAACCATTTTACCCGCGATGTGCTCCGGCATGATGGCACCCGTGCTTACGTCGGCTACGGGGTCGATAGTCTCACGGTCGCGCTTGTGGCGATTTGCTTGGTGAAATTCTCCGGTGCCACGCGCGAGTCGGTGGCCCACCTTTACCCGACGGCTGAAGAGGCGCGCATTACCTGTGCTATCGTCGATGCTGCCGCGCGTGTGCGTGATCTGAACTGGAAATACATGCAGGAAGGCAAGGGGGCCACAGTGACGGCACGCTTTGGCCCGGATGGCATTACGATCATCGATCCCAATTCTCCCGAGGTCTTTCACCGGCTCTATGCCAAGCCGCTGTGACGGTGGGGATGGAGCACAAGGAAGAGGTTGGGTGGGCGTGCCAGCTCACGCGCGCATCATCTCGCGGATCTGCTTGGTCGCGATGCCGATGGGACGGTCCAGCGGCACGCCAGCGCAGGTGAGGAGAGTGGTGAGCAGATCGCCCTGATTGCCTTTCACATGGTCGATGAAGCGACCTGTGTTGAGGCTGCCGCCGCCTTTGCCAGCGAGGATGAAGGGGAGGTTTTCGCGGGTGTGTTTGTTCCCATCCTCCAGGCCGCTGCCCCACATCATGATGCAGTTGTCCAGCAGGGTGCCGTCTCCTTCGCGGATGCTGGCCATCTTTTTCACCATGTAGGCGAATTGATCGATGTTGAATTTGGTGATGGCAGCGACCTTGCGCATTTTTTCAGGATCGTTGTTGTGATGCGTGGGGGCGTGGTGAGTATCGCTAAAACCCAGCTCTGGATAAGAGACGCCATTGGGTGTGGAGCCGATGTAAGTGCTGACGCGCGTGGTGTCTGTCTGGAAGGCTAGCACGGTCAGGTCACACATGACTTGCATGTATTCACTGCGCTTATCCCCCTCTGGGATCTTGATCTCAATCGGTGGGGAATCCGACGCTTTGTGGCGGCGAGGGGCCAGTCCTGCTTTTTCCAAGGCAGCTTCTTTTTGCCGCAGTTCGATGGCGGCGATGCGGCGCTCGACGGAACGCACGCTGTCGAGGTATTCATCGAGTTTTTGCTGATCGCCATGAGGGAGTTTGCGCCGTAGGTCTTTGGCTCCGCCAAGGACGAGGTCGAGCATCTGGCGATCAAGAGGGTTTGCGGCGGTGGGTTTGCCGCCGGGGTCTGTTTTGCCAAAGAGACGATTCAAAACGCTGCGCGGATTGATTTCCGCAGGCATGGCCTGGGTGGGGGAGCGATAGCTACAGTGGGAGTAATAGCCTTCGTTGAGCCCTTCTTGGTTTTCCTTGTGCGTCTGCGGCATGGTGGCCAGCTCTAGGGAGGGCAGGGCAGTGAGGGCACCGTAGTAGTTGGCAAAAATCTGGTCGGCTGAGATGGCGATGTGGATCTGGCCGCGCTTGGCGGCATTTGGCAGCGTGGCCGTGAGCCAGGTGGAAAGCTCTAGGGCATGAGGTGCGCCGTTAAAGGGAGAGATGGGAACGCCAGAGATGCCTTTGACCAGGAGGCACTGATCCAAAATCGGCCGTAGCGACTCCAGCGCAGGCGGCGGTGCTGTGCGGAAGCTCTCTGGCGACTTTGGCCAGAACTGGTCCATGATGACCCCGTGCGGCATGTACATGAAGCCGAGGCGCACCGGTGGCTTGTAGGCCTTATCCTTGCCGGACTCTGCCCAGCCCATGGTCTCTAGCAAAGGTAGTCCGAGAGAGGCTCCAAGACCTCTGAGGCAAGTGCGGCGATCAAGCAGGTTTCTCATAAACGGGTAGATGATGGCTGAATGCCATCCATACAGGCCGAAAGGCAGGCTTCCTTCACTTAGCCGCGTGTTTGCTGCCTTCTGGCTGGGAGGGGCTTACCTGCGAAAGATAAAATAGACGGCTCCGCAGAGGCACAGGCCAGCCCAGACAAAGTCCCATTTGAAGGGCTGACGCATGTAAAAGAGCAGAAAGGGCACAAAGACGGTGAGAGTGATGACTTCCTGCAGGATCTTGAGCTGTGGCAGGGTGAGGGTGGTGCTGCCGATGCGGTTGGCAGGCACTTGCAGCATGTATTCAAAAAAGGCGATGCCCCAGCTCAAAACAGCGGCCAGGTACCAGGGCTTGGCACGCATGTCCCGGAGGTGGGCATACCAGGCGAACGTCATGAAGACATTGGAAGCCGCCAGGAGGGCGACGGCCTGGATCGTGGGCCAGTGGAGAGTCATGGCAGGAGGGGGGTTCAGCCAGCATCAGGCCGACGCGCGATGCTGGCGGTGATCTCCATGACACGGCCATCGCGGACGATGGTCAGTACGGCACGCTCACCGGGTGGCAGGAGGCGGATGCGTGCGAGGAGATCGCGGGGATTTTTGAAGGTGTTGCCATTCAGGGCGGTGATGACATCACCAGGCATGATCCCAGCTTCTAGGGCGGGTGAATCGGGGTCGAGGTCAGTCACAAAAGCGCCGGTCCGTGAAGTGCCCAGTCGGCTATCGATGGCCACGGCCTCTGCGCTGAGGACGAGGCCGAGGTAGCCGCCTTCCGTGCTCTGGCCTGCTTTTGTCTGGGAGAGCACGGCATCGACGATGGTCTTGGCATCGTTTGCTGGGACGGCGAGGCCCACGCCCTGCCAGGCGCGCACGTTTTCATCGCCGCGGTAAATGGCGACGTTGATGCCGATGATCTCGCCGCGGATATTCACGAGGGGACCGCCGGAGTTGCCTGGGTTGATGACGGTATCGGTTTGGAGGTAATCCATCTGACTGTCACTGAGGTGCCGATCGCGCGCGCTGATGATGCCCTGGGTGACGGTGCCGCTGAGGCCGAAGGGGTTGCCGATGGCAAAGACGATCTGGCCCACGCGGGCTTCGTCGCTGTTGGCAAAGGTGAGGGCAGGGAATTCGCGGCCTGGGGCATCGATTTTGAGGAGGGCGATGTCGCGCTCGCGGTGGGCTCCTAGGATGCGGGCGGGGTATTTTTTGTTGTCATTGGTGGTGATGAGCACCTCACTCACATCGGCGATGACGTGGTAGTTGGTGATGATGTGGCCTTCTTTGGAAATAAAGGCTCCTGAGCCCAGGCCAGGAATCACTTGGGGCCGACCCGCGACCAACCCGAAGAAGGGGTGCCACGCCGTCTGACCGCGGCGGACAGTTTTGGTGGTGACGCTGACGACGCTAGGCAGGACGCTGGCACTGAGTTTGGAAAACTCATCATTCATCGCGGCGAGCACCTTCACGTCATTCAGGTCCAGCTTCGGTGCCGGGGGTGGGGTGAATGCCTCTGTGCTGGGTTTTTCACCACGGAGGAAGTTCAGCAATCCGTAACCAGGGCGCTGGCTACGGATGAAGCTGAATAGAAGGGACGCTGCCAAAAAGAGACTTATGGCAAGGACGAGGCGGCGAAGGGTGTCCATGATGGTGATTTTTGGGAAAGGCGTCCGAGATGCAGCAGTGGGCTCTGTCTAGCGGAAGAATTTCTTGGCCTTCTCAAAGAAGCTCTCCTCCATGGTGCTGGTGCG
>JAIWOJ010000242.1 GCA_020216965.1 Prosthecobacter sp. | reverse complement strand
AGCCCGCCGCCAGGCTCTGATGGAATATGTGCGCCAGCTCAAGCAAATGCCCATCGCCATCGCCACGGATGAGGCGAATCAACAGCATTACGAAGTGCCTACCCGCTTTTACCAACTGGTGCTTGGCAGACATCTGAAATACAGCAGCGGCTACTGGCCAGATGACCGCACCACGCTGGATGAATCTGAAGCTGCCATGCTACGGCTGACCTGTGAACGCGCCGAACTGCAAGACGGCCAGCATATCCTAGAGCTAGGCTGCGGCTGGGGTTCCCTCTCCCTGTGGATGGCTGAGCATTACCCAAATGCCCATATCACCAGCGTCTCAAATTCCCGCACACAGAAACAGTTTATCGATGCCGAGGCGGCAAAGCGAGGGCTGAAGAACCTTACCGTCATCACCGCCAACATGGTTCATTTTGAGGGCGTGGGTGAGGGCGTCTTCGATCGTTGTGTCTCTGTGGAGATGTTTGAGCACATGAAAAATTACCAGGAGCTGCTGCGACGCATCTCCACCTGGCTGAAGCCTGGCGGCAAACTCTTTGTCCACATCTTTACCCATCGCGAGCACGCCTATCACTACGAGGTGCGCAGTGAGGATGATTGGATGGCAAAATACTTCTTCACCGGTGGCCAGATGCCGAGTGACGATCTTTTGCTCTACTTTCAAGATCACCTTAAAATTGAGGATCACTGGTGCGTGAGCGGACGTCATTACAGCCGCACCAGCGAGGCTTGGCTGGCAAATATGGATGCTCACAAAGCCGAGATCCTTCCGCTTTTCGCCGAGACCTATGGCCATGAAAACGTCACCCGCTGGTGGGTCTGGTGGCGTCTCTTTTTCCTCGCCTGCGCCGAGCTATGGGGCTACCGCAATGGGGAGGAGTGGATCGTCTCCCACTACCGCTTTGTGCGGCCATGATTGCCTTCCGCCTCCCCTGCATCCTCCTCAGTCTGCTGTGTGTCAGCGCTGCCTACGCAGACTTTGAGGATCTGATTCGTCAGGGTGATTACCATGACGCTCAATTCCAGCCAGAGGATGCACTGCGCTATTACACGCCTGCGGAAAAACTCCGCCCTGACGAGCCCAGTCTTTTGGTCAAAATCGCCCGTCAGCATGTTTACCGGATGGACAGCCTGCCCAGTCCAGCCGCTAAGCTGGATGCCTGCCGCACTGCCCTCACCTATGCTGAACGCGCTGTCCAAATAGCCCCACAGCAGTGTGATCCCCACCTAGCCACAGCCATTTGTCTTGGGAAAATGACTCCGCTGCTAGGAAATAAGCAAGCCGTGGAAGCCTCCCGCCGCATCAAGACCTGCGCAGAGACCGCCATCAAGCTCAACCCGCGCAATGACTTTGCCTGGCACATGCTTGGCCGCTGGCATCAAGAGCTAGCCCAGGTCAGCGGCGTCACCCGCACGCTCGCCCAGATTGTCTATGGTGGCCTACCTAGCGCCTCGCTAGAGGAGGCGAAAACTTGCTTTGAAAAAGCCGCGGCACTCGCCCCCAAGCGGCTCATCCACGCTGTCGAACTCGGAAGAACCTACGCCCTACTGGGGAAAAAAGATGAAGCACGCCAGTGGATCCGCCGGGGGCTCTCCCTACCCGACCGCGATAAAGACGACCCAGAGACACGCCAGCGCGGCTTAGCTACCCTACGCCAACTTGGGGATCGTTAATCCCTAGCTTCAATATCTGCGGCTACAAACCGTGCTGGCTCCTCTGCCTTGACCAAGAACACAGCCAGCATCACTGAGAGGCTGAATCATGCCTGCCAAAGATAGCCTGCCCATTTTCGAGATCCGCGATACCGTCCTCCACCACTTGCAAGATGGAGCGACCCCCAACCTCCTGCTCAAGGCACCGACAGGATCTGGCAAGTCCACCCAGGTTCCGCAATTCGTGCTTGATTCTGGCATCTTGGCGGAAGGTCAGCGCTGCGTTGTGTTACAGCCACGCCGCATCGCCGCGCGCATGTTGGCCCAGCGTGTGGCTAGAGAACGTGGCGGCAGGCTAGGCGGCGAAGTGGGTTACCAGGTGCGCTTTGACAATGTGACCAGCCGTGACACCCGCCTCACTTATGTGACAGAGGGCGTGATGCTGCGCCAACTGATGGAAGACCCAAACCTCTCCCATGTAGGCTGCGTGGTCATTGATGAATTCCATGAGCGCCACCTGGATGGCGATCTTGTCCTAGCCTGGGCGCGCGCTCTCCAGCAGACGCGACGGCCAGAGCTGCGCATCATCGTCATGTCAGCCACCTTAGTGCCTGGCCCATTAACCACCTACATGCAGCCTGTGCGGCTGCTGGAGAGCCAGGGGCGGACCTATCCCGTGCAGGTGCGTTACCAAACGCCGAACCGAGATCTGCGCCTGAATCAAACCGAGCCGATCTGGGACCAAGCGGCGCGTGCCTGCGAAGGGCTAACCCGCGAACTTGGAGAGGATGGAGACATCTTGGTCTTCATGCCCGGAGCCTATGAAATTCGTAAAACCATCACGGCGTTGCAGGGACGCGCTTTTTCCAAAGGCCGCCTCATCGTTTCCCTGCACGGGGAGATGACACCTCAAGATCAGGACGCCGCAGTCACACCAGGCACGCAGCCAAAAATCATCGTCAGCACCAACGTAGCCGAGACTTCCTTGACCATTGAAGGAGTCAAAGCCGTGGTAGATAGCGGCCTCGCGCGCGTCGCCAGCTATGACCCACGCCGCGGACTCAACACACTGACCGTGCAAAAAATCAGCCGCGCCAGCGCTGAGCAACGCGCCGGGCGCGCTGGCCGCCTCGGCCCAGGCATCGCCATCCGCCTGTGGGCAGAACGCGAGCACACGCACCGTGTAGAGTGCGAGTTGCCAGAAATCCAACGGCTTGAACTTAGTGAAGCTCTGCTCGCCCTGCATGTCGCCCAAGAAAAAGCAGGACTAGCCATCGAATGGTTTGAAAAACCTTCCGAAGCAGCTCTGACCCGCGCACAGACCCTACTGCATGACCTTGGAGCCTTTGTAGAGAGCAAGCCAACTGCAGAGGACACTGGCAGCGAAATGGATGGAGAGCCTCAGCGCTCAGAGCCATCCACCAGCGGCCGCCCATTCACAGCCACATACCGGCTCAGCCCCACAGGCCAAAGGATGGCCGTCTTTCCCACACACCCGCGCTTTGCCCGGATGTTGCTAGCAGCAGCAGACTATGGCTGCGTGCGAGAGGCAGCCATGTGCGCCGCCCTAGCCCAAGGGCGGGAGATCCTCATGGTGGGAAAAAACCAGTCTTCTTTTCGCAATGAAGAGTTTTGGGAAAATGACGACATCAGTGAATTCCAAGCGCTGCTGCGCGCCTTTATCCGAGCCCAAGCACTCAACTTTGATCCTACTGCTTGCGCCCCTCTTAATATCCATGCGCTGAGTGCGCGTGAGGCGGGCAGGAGCAACGATCAATATCTGCGCATCGCCCAGCGCGCTGGCCTGCCGATTCATGACGAAGTAGCCACCCCGGAATCACTCGCACGTACCCTGCTGGCCGCGTTTTCCGACCACTTGGGCATCGAAACCAGCAGCGGCAGCCGCATTTACCGCCTGCCTGGCGGCTACAGCGGGCACTTGGGAAAGGACGCACATATCAAACCACCACGCTTGCTGGTAGCCGCTGAGATCACCGAGGTGCAGGGAAAGGCACTCACTGTGCAGCTCAACCTCGTCACCCGCGTGGAGGAAGACTGGCTGCGCTCACTCTTCCCAGCAGACTTTACCACAGCACGCCGCGCCCATTATGACAGTGTGAACCGACGAGTGGTGAACCTGGAGGAAGTGCGCTTTCGTAGCCTCGTGCTCAGCAGCCGTGAGCGGGGCGAGCCAGACGCTAGCTTGGCAGCCAGCCTCCTTGCTGATGAGGTCATGGCAGGCCGCCTCCAACTGCCACTTTGGAATGAAAAAGTGGAGCAATGGATCACCCGCGTGAATTGCCTCTCCCGCTGGATGCCTGAGCTAGAAATACCCCCGATTACGGAAGACGACCGCCGCTTGCTCATTGAGCAACTATGCGAAGGCTGCACCACCTACCGCCAGCTTAAGGACCGAGACATCTTCCCCGCGCTCTACCAATGGCTCAGCCACGCCCAACGTGATCTCCTAGAACGCTATGCCCCAGAACGGCTACCGCTGAAAAACGGTCGTAGCGTGCGCATTGAGTATGATGAAAAGCAGCCCCCAAGCATCAGTGTGGTGCTCCAGCAGCTTTACGACGTGCATGAAAACCCAAAAATCGCAGGCGGTCGCATCACCGTCATCGTGCACCTCCTTTCCCCAGCACAGCGCCCCATCCAGACGACTGGAGATCTCGGACGCTTCTGGAAAGAGAGCTACCCTGCCGTGAAAGCCCAACTGCGCGGACGCTACCCGAAACATGAATGGCGCTGACCTCCAAAATCCGCTGCCAATCTCCCATCCAATCAGACCATACGCCTCGCCATAGCCAAGACCGTCTGAAAGTGCGGACTACGCGCTTCCCGATGCACAATGCTGGTCTCTACCTCTTCAAATCCAGCAGCAGAGAGCATCTCATGCAGATCAGCCTCAGAAAAGCCCAGCCACACATCGGCATAGAGTTCGCGCGCCTTTTCAAAGCTGTGCTTCAGCAGGTCCAAAACCACAATGCGCCCACCCGGCCTCAATAAGCC
>JAIWOJ010000241.1 GCA_020216965.1 Prosthecobacter sp. | reverse complement strand
TCACCCCAGGCTGGCAACCTCACGGCTGGGGCGGTTTCCCAGCGTGTCTGAGAGCCATTGTTGCATGGCCTTGAAGCCACGAATCAGGCCCGTATCCCTGACGTGCAGCCCGCCCAGATGGGCTGCGATTTTCTCCTCGTTGCCACGGTAGCGAGGCAAAAGGTAGCAGGCGCGGCGCAGCCCCCGGTCTGGCACCTGCCAGGCGAGCCCTGGGTGCAGCAGGCCGCGTAACACCGCACCCGGAGCCTCTTCCAGTTTTACCCGCCTCTCCGGCAGCAAGAGCCAAGGCCGGTAATAGAAAAAGAAGCTGCTGGTTTCTGGCTCCCAAACGATCCGTACCTGCTTCCGCACGGGCAAACCCTGATATGGCCGCGCCAGGAAACCCCAGATACCTTTTTCCCGGAGCTGGCTGCCTGAATCCTTGCGCCTGAGCAGCAAGTCGCTAACCATTTGTCCACCAAAGACCAGCAAGCGGAAGGACCATCCGGCCAGCAGCGTGCAAACCAGTGCGATCATCCCACACACAACCAGTGCCGGCAGCGGGCTCACGGTAGGGATCATGGCCGCGCAGGCCAGCAGCAGCGCCAGCACAGCGGCCTTGGCAGACTTTAGCAGCGTATCCACCAAGCTGAAGGGAGAAAGGGCGATGAGCACATGCGCCACATGAGAGGTGAGCCAGACCACGGCAAATAGCGCGAGTGAGAGTGGAACTGTAACCCAGGGAGACTGCAACACCGTGGCCGCAAATGCCAACATGGGCACTGCTGCGAAGCCTGTGCTGGAAAGATTCACCATGGCCTGATCCATGGCGGCGATACGCTGATACTCCGCCATCGCCAGGGCGACAAGAGGCACAAAGGCCGTGCTGGCGATGAGGGCACTGGCCTTGTCCTCAAACAGCTCCAGCCAGTCAAAGGGCTTTTTCAATACGCCGGGTAGCGCCGCGCCAAAGACATCCTTTCCAAAACAAAGCCCTGCGATTGCCAACCCAAGACCCCAAGCCCAAGGTTGGCAAAACCATGGCAGAGAAGCGCGCTCTGACGCGCTCGCGTGCCAGTATTTCCAGGCACCGATGGCGCTGACGCCCAACAGCGGGCTCACGGCCACGCCGGTCACCTCCGTGATGCCTTGCGCCAGGCTCACCCCAGGCAAAGACGGCGTGCTGTTGCCTGGCAGCACCGACTGCGTGATCCGGGAGATTTTCTCCTCAAAAGATGCCGCAAGTTCGGCTGTCTGATCCGCAGCTTGAACGGATAGGCAGCACATCAGGGTGCCCCACAGCAAAAGATGGAATAGGTGCTTCATGCGTGTGCAAGGTATGCCGCATCTTCTCAGGCGAGCCTGTGGAAATCCAGCCTCGCTTTGCAGTCGGTATGACAGATCGTCGAATCCGGTACTTCCATCAGCGGCAACTCACTGCCTGACAGCTCTGCGGGGCTTCTTGGGTGTCATCCCTAGCCGCTGCCTACCGCACCACAGCGCCGATCATGGCGCGAAAGTCCTGCCGACTCGTTCGGAAACCCTGGCTTAAAAAAATCCTTGCCAAGCTCGCGGATTTTTGGTGAAACGCTCACACTCCGCGCTGAAGGCAGCCGTGAATGCCTCAGGCGTGGGGATTCTTGTTAGAGTTACGAGCTTCTTTTTCCCCGGTCTGGCATGAAAAATTCTCTCTCTCTCTCTCACGGTACCGGCGTTCCCGTCTGTGCGTCTGGGCACAACTGACGGCGCATTTTTTCTGGATTTTCGGTATGCCTGCCCTCCAGGCCATTTATGTGCCTGATCCCGCCCAGCACCAGCAGGGGCAGCCGCAGACCTTTTCCCCTGTCTGGCAGGGGGAGCCGCCTGAGCCACCCGAGGGGGCGGACCTGACGGACTTGGATCTAGACGGGCTGCCGGCCTGGTATGAGATCTGGCTTGGCACTGAGCCAGGAGATCCAGACACGGACAACGATGGGGCCACGGATCTGGAAGAACTGCAAACCATGGGCACGGACCCGCGCCTCTGGGACAGCAACGGCAATGAGGTGGACGATCTGCAGGAGTGGCTGCTGCGCCATGCGGATGCGGACAGCGATGGTCTCTCCGACTGGGATGAAACCTATGTGCATGGCACCAACCAGGCGCTTTTTGACACGGATGGCGACGGCTTGGGAGATGGCTATGAACTCGCCACCGACCGGGAAAATCCGCCGGAATCAAAGGCCGCCTCCAACCCTCTGGCAGAAAACACGGATGGCGACAGCTTCCCAGATGCGGTGGATGCGGACTGCTACTTCCCCTCGGACTGGTGGCCGACTTTGTCCATCCAGCCATTGCCTGCCACGGGGCTGCCCGTGGGCAGGCATGGTCAGCCTTATTCATTCACGTTTTCCCTGCAGCAGCGCTCGGCAGCGGCGCTCTGGGGCCCGTATGTGTGGGAGGATGGCTCCCTGCCTTCAGGGCTGGCGCTGGTGCCTGCGGAGGATGGGCTTTCCTGCCAGCTCACCGGCACGGTGGAGGACTGGCCTGGCTACAGCGGCACCCACTGGGTGCGCGTGACGGATGCGTATGGAAATACGGATCAGCTTCACTTTGAGTTCCAGGTGGATGATTCTGGCACGCCGCCGCCGGTGCCGGAAATCTATGCCCATGCGGATTCGCTGCCCCCCGTGGCGGCGGGGGAGTTTTTTTCGGTTCAGTTCAGCACGACGCTTCACCCGCCCATGTCCTGGTGGCTTTCGGGCATGGTGCCACCGGGGTTGTATCTCGATCCCATGGGCACTCTCTCTGGCACGGTGGAGGGCGGTGCCCAGGCGGGGCTCTACACGTTTGAGGTTCATGCTTCGGTGGAGGGGGTGCCTATTTCCAGGGAGTTCACGATTCAGGTTGAGGAGGGGCAATCGGGGCAATTCACCATTCAGGCTCCTGAGCAGCCGCTGCCGCCTGCCACGCTGGACAGCCCGTATCTGGCGCAGTTTCTGACCAATCGCCCCAGTCAGCAGGTGCAGTGGTCGCTCTCTGGGGAGGTACCTGCGGGGCTCTGGATCAATGCAGATGGGCAACTCTTTGGCACGCCATCGGCATTGCCTCCGAACGGCGTGGCACAGTTCACCGTCCATGCCTGGACGCAGGCGGAGTCCACAGAGCTCACGGTGTGGCTCCAGGTGCAGGAGCCGACGGCACCCACGCTGAGCATTCACACGGAGGCACTGCCGCTGCCAGATGTGTCTCCTGGCAGCACGCTTCAGGTGGCCTTTTCCACAGCCCCCGTGGCGGCTACGGACTGGCAGCTTTCCGGCGATCTGCCGCCGGGTCTGTCTTTTGCCCAAGGGGTGCTCTCCGGCACCGTGGACGCCGCCGCTACCCCTGGCTGGTATGCTTTTACCCTCACGGCCACCTCCCCGGTGATGGATGGCGGCAGCCTCAGCCTGGAAATCCAGGTGCTACCTGCTGAGGTGGATGACCCCAGCCGGGATGATGATGGCGATGGCCTCACCGCTGGGCTGGAGCAGGAACTTTCCAGCGAGACTGGCATTTGGCTCTCTGATCACAACCCCGCCTCCCAGGGATACCATGACTGGCTGCTCTATTATTTCGTCCGCCTCGCCCCCCAGGACACGGACCGCGATGGTGATGGTCTGGGTGACCAACTTGAGCAAGTCTTTTTCCAAACGGACCCCGATGCCGCAGCCACCGCTCCCGGCCACACGCCGGACGTGGTCCGCCTCTGGCTGGCCTACTTCCAGTTCTTCTGGGACACCAGCACAGACACCGACGGCGACGGCCTGCCGGACAGCCTGGAGGGGCTGCTGGGCCTGAACCCCAGCGCGGTGGACACGGACGACGACGGCCTCTCTGACACCGAGGAGGCCCACCTGGGCGGCTGGTTCGCGTTTGGCACCGATCCTACCCTGGCTGACACGGACCTGGACGGCCTGCCTGATGGTTATGAGGTCTCCATCAGCACCGACCCGCGCCGCGTGGACTCGGATGGCGACCACCTCACCGATGCGGAGGAGGCCCACGGCATCTTCGGCTCCTTCAACCCTCTGCTCTATGATACGGACGACGACGGCACGCCCGACTTTGCCGAGGCGGACCTGACCGACAGCGACAGCGGCGGCATCCCGGACCGGCTGGAGCTCTTCTGGGGCATGGACCCCCAGGACGCCCGCGATGAAGCCTATGACGTGGACAGCAACGGCGTCAGCAACCGCGACTCCTACCTCAACGGCTGGGACATCTACGCCCAGTGGGTGCCGCAGTTTGACGATGACAACGACGGCATGACCAACGTCTATGAAGCCGCCCGCGGCCTGAACCCCGCCGATCCCACGGACGGTGCCGATGACCCGGACGGCGACTACCTGACCAACGCCGAAGAGTCCCGCGCCCATACCAGCCCCTTTCAGGCCATGACGCCCGGCTTTGAAAATACCTTTATCTCTGAGCAAGACGCCTATGGGAACCCCCTCAGCACCCGCCAAGCCCAGAGCGACTACGAGGCCGCCACCGGCCACAGCCTGCGCCCGCCCCTGCCCGGCAGACCGGCCCTGACCCGCGACAATGGCCCCGACCCCGCCCGCCAGCATGACGATGACTGGGACGGCGACGGCGTCCGCAACCTGGACGAGCTCTACCCCGCCAGCGGCTTGCCAACGGACCCGCGGGTGTTTGATGTGGAGGAGGTGCCGCTTTCCATCGCCAT
>JAIWOJ010000240.1 GCA_020216965.1 Prosthecobacter sp. | reverse complement strand
CTGCTTACTTGCTCGGCCTTCCATCTTTCCGAGGTCAACTGCGCCGAGTCAAATGCAACCACAACTACATGGAGACGGGGGTCACTGCGATCGAACCCAATTTTAACCTCGATGGCTACGAGGTCATCGGCAACGTCATCAAAAGCGGTGGCCATGCGATTCACTGCTGGCGGCATTCCCGCCATGGCATCATCGCTGACAACCTCCGCATTTTTGACAATACAGGGATGCCCGTCGTCCACTTTGGCGCGCCTAGGGGTTGGGAGAAACCAGAACCTCGCACGATGCGGAACAACCGCAATCATCTCAGCGACATGCCCGCTGAGGAGCATCCTCTTCCAGCGAGAGAGTGATGGGCTCCGTGGGCATCTGCCAGCGATGACGCCGCGCCACCGCTGATTGTGCCGAAAATGGCAGCTTCACAGCCTCGCGTCACCATCTTCTTGTCGGGCAGAAAGAACGCCGCCGTGCGACACGAAGTGCTTGCTGCATCCATCAACTCTCATGAAACGACGCCCTACCCTAGCCTTTTTGTCTCTGATTTTGACCAGCGCATGTCTGATGGCACAAGAGCCACAGCCGCCCGAAGGCTTTCAGGTGCTTTTCAATGGGCGTGACCTGAGCGGCTGGTATGGGCTGAACCCGCATTCTGTGGTCAAGCTGACGGGAGAGAAAAAGGAAGCCGCCCTGGCAAAGATGCGTGAGGAGTTCGCCAGCCATTGGCGGGTAGAGCAGGGTGAACTGGTCAATGACGGCACAGGCCCCTATGCGACGACGGAGGCTGTGTTTGGCGATATCGAGCTGCTGATCGAGTATAAAACCGTGCCCAAGGCGGATAGTGGCATCTACCTACGCGGCACGCCGCAGGTGCAGATTTGGGACTGGAACCAGGTTTTTGATCCGGCCAAACCTGATCGGAAGCCGCACCTGGGCTCTGGAGGTCTCTTCAACAATACGCCCAACGCGCCTGGGCGCGATCCGCTGGTGCTGGCGGACAAGCCGTTTGGCGAATGGAATCGCTTCCGCATCCGCCAGGAGGGCGCGCGCACCTGGGTATGGCTGAATGATAAGCTCGTCGTCGATGGCGCGATCATGGAGAACTACTGGGACCGCACCCAACCTCTGCCAGCTACCGGCCCGATCATGCTGCAAACACACGGCGGTGAGATCCGCTGGCGGAATATTTTTGTGAAGAAACTCAGCAAAAGCTGAGCGCAGGAGGCAGCTCCCCCAGCGCGCCACGCGGGTCACTGCCCGGCGGCAGCTTTTGCCTGTTGCTGGCTCTCTGGGGACAGCCTTGCCAGCGGCACGAGGAAAACCTCACCATTGCTCGCCATTTTCAGGAGCACGCCGCCGTCTTTCATGCCCGCAAAGGTAGCCTGAAGGGTGCGGCCATCATTGCTGGTCCAGGTCTGCACGCCACCCGGTGCGCTGGCTGGGGCTGCGGCAGGCATGGGCGCACTGCCTGCCTTGATGGAGGCTCCCTCTTTGATCCAGCTTTCTAGCGTGGCTAGTTCGGCATCGGTGAGGCGGTTCTTGCCCTTGGGCGGCATCACATCGCTATCATCATCAGGAAGTTTGCAGATCGTGAGTAGCCTGCTCTTGGCTGGATCACCTGGGATGACGTGGCTATCCGCACCGATGACCTTGGCGAGCTCCTCAGGTGTATCGAGGGCGACATCCCCCTTCGTCTTGCCTTTGGAGACGGCATGACAGGCGTAGCACTTCTGGTTAAAGATCGGCTTGATCTCACGGTCAAAATCGACGGCTGAGGCGGCGAGGGTCGAGATCAGGAAAAAAAGAGGGGTGATTTTCATGGAGATAGCAGGTTTTTAGACGGAGAACAGAAGGGCTGGCAAGTTTCGTATTGAGATTCAGCCCTTGTCAAACGCGGCACGCCGACGAGACTTGGCACACTTTTATCTACCCCTACACGCTGTCTCATGGCCGAGCCCAGTCTATTCAGGCACTATCTCATCGTCCAAGACGCTGACGGCGCGAATGTGGAGCTGGTGCGCGATGCGGAGCAGGTCTGCGTGCTCGGCTTTGATACGCGCCGGATGGAGTTTGCCCACTGCCATGTGCTGCTGGAGCCTCTGAAGGATAAAGCTGCCTTTGAGGGTGCCGCCCGTCGCCTCCAAGCCAAAGGGCATCCGCTGCTGGCTGGGCTCTCGGATTTTGGGGAGGATGATGGCAATCCCTACTACATCACCGGTCATGTCGATGGCGAGACGCTTGGCGAATACTTAGGCCGCCTGGGCGAGCTACCTGGCTGGCTGGCCGTGATGCTGGCGCACCGCTCTCTGGCTGCGGCGAGCTTGCTGGCTGAGCGGGTGGAGTCCCCCCCCAGCAGCCATTTTCTGCCCTGCGCGTGGTGCAGACGAGTCATCAAAACCTCATCACCCAGGTAGCGGACTACCCCCTGCTGCCCATGGCACGCCGGGCGCGTGGACTGCGGTCAGCTTTTGAGAAACAGGCGAAGTTTCTGCGGGAATTTTTGGCAGAGAAAGCCTCTGGCAGCGTGCCAGCCGCAGATTTTATGGAGCTGCTTTCCGCTTGCCTCCAGGCACTCGGGCCAGAGGCTGCCAGCAGCATGGATGATCTGCGCGCGGCGCTGCTTGAGCTGGGTGGGCGTCATGCGCCGGAGGAAATCGCCACGGCCTTGAAGCCGCGCTCCCTCATCGCACCGCACCTGGCGGGTTATCAGGAGGTGGCCCGCGCCCTGGTGAACCGTGTGCGTTTTCAGAGCCAGCGGCTCGATATGGCCAATCCCTATGCCATGCGCGGCACCTTGACACGCACTGGCCGGGCGGTGCTGGTGGAGCAGGTGCCGCCTGAGCGGCTGGCCACAGGGGCGGTGCTGGGGGCGCTGGAGGCGCGTTCAGGCGCGCCTGCGGCTGCGTGCTCCATGCTTTTGCCCGTGCCTCTCGTGCATCGCGCGGAGGGTGGCCTAGCCTGCATGGCAGAGGAGGTGGTGGAAGGCATCACGTTGGCAGACCTCCTGCTCTCTAGGAAGGCATTGAATGTACATGAAACATACTTGGTTCTCGCCGGCCTGGACGCCGCTCTTAGCCAACTGGAGGGCTCTGGCCTGGGGACGGCGCGTCTGCGGCTAGAGGATATTCACTTGCTAACCGGGTTCCCCAGGGAAGATGCGCGCAGCCTCAAGCTGCTGATGACCCAACTGACGGACTGGCCAGCCTTTTCCATCATGCTGCGTGCCCACCCTACCCTTGCTGCCATGACCCGCCGTGGCACAGATCCCGGTGTGCTCCTGCCACCTTCTGCGGTGGGCACTTGGGATGCGGGGTGGCTTTCTGCTTTGGGCAGATTTCTCCTGGCCCTGGAGCCGCTGCCGCAGACTGCCCAGGCATCACCCCAGCGTGGCCCGGAGGTGGATACCGTCGTTCGCCTACTGGATGAGGAGATCACCAAATGCCGTGATGGGGTGAGCACCCGGCGTGGTGACTTTTTGGCGCGTTTTGCCCGCATCGTGCATCACCATGATTTGGCCCGGCCACCTGGGGGCAGCCAAGATGGAGGTGGAGCGAAAATTTCACCCAAAAAGCCGAAAACAGCCGGGCTGCAGCAGATCCAGGCCACGCCGATGCCGACTGCGGCTGCCACTGCCAACCCTGCCCCTTCCCCATCGGGCCCACTCCCTGCCGGAAATTCGCCCGTCATCGCGCCAATTTCTGAAAAGCCCAGCGTGGGCTTTGCTGAGCTGCTTTTCCGCGGCACTAGCGAGACCGCGCCTGCCTCTGGACCTGACTGGGCACGCACGGCGGTGGATGCGCCGCCAACGATCCACCCAGCGGAGACCTTGCTGCCTGAGGAATTGGTGCCGCTCTGGCTACGCCTCGCTGTTTTCCTAGGTGGCTCCATGGTAGCAGGTGCCATTTTTGCGCATTTCTCCGGCCATGCCCTCTGGCAGCGGCCCCATGCCCCACCGGCGGCGCGTGCGCCCGCCCAGACGAGCCAAAGCGCGCCAGCGGTGCCCAAGGCGCTGCCAGTGACCCAGGCAGTGCCTGCGCCTGAGCCCCCGCCCATCGCTGCCCCGGTGCCAGAGGTGCCCGTCTCTACCAGCAGCCTGCTCAAACCTCCACCTAGCCAGCGGGAGGCGATCGGCGATACCGTCCCCACCCTACCTCCTTCGACAAATTGAGAAAAATGCCCCCAGGTTTCCTTCCATGCTGATTTTAGCCATTTGCAAATTCTCGCTGGATTGATACCTCTCGCCAATTCCCATGCGCTCCATCAACGGGCCGTGTGAACAACAACAAACACAACGAACACCACACTATGAAATACGCCCTCCTTGCCCTCGCGGCTTCGGTCATCGCCGGCGGCCTTGTCTCCTGCGCCTCCAAGCCCCCACCCCCTCCGCCCCCTGCTCCGATCCAGGCCACCAAGTAAGCTGACGGCCAGAAGGCCAAGGCTTCGTAGTCGTAGCGTTCCCAACCAACCTCCGTCACGATGATCCGTATTCTCTCCGTCACCCTGGCTTCTGCCTCCCTTTTCCTCGCCTCCTGTGCGACGAAAAAGGACTGCAGTTCCTGCGATGCTGCCCAAAAACCTGCGGCTGCCTGCTGCAGCAAGGGCGCTAGCAGTTGCTGCGCGAGCGGCCACAAAAAATAATTCGGGCATCACGCCCGTCCCCACACCGCCCGGAGAGCACCTCCGGGCGGTTTTTT
>JAIWOJ010000239.1 GCA_020216965.1 Prosthecobacter sp. | reverse complement strand
CAGGGGCTTTTTTCCCCATACAGCTCCGCCATCCGAGCTCAGTCGCTCTTTGCAAGGGGCAACTCTTCCTTGACCATCCCCTGGGGATGAAGCACTCTCGCGCCCCCAAATCCCAGACCCTAACCAACACAACATGCCCGCGAAAATCTACACTGAAAAAGACGCCAGCCTTGAACCCCTCAAAGGCAAGACCTGCGCTGTCATCGGCTTTGGCTCCCAGGGCCACGCCCACGCTCTGAACCTCAAGGAAAGCGGCGTGAATGTCATCATCGGCCTCTACAAAGGCTCCAAGAGCCGCCCTGTGGCTGAAGAAAAGGGCCTGAAAGTGTTCGACACGGCTGAGGCTGTCAAAAAAGCGGACGTCATCTTTGTGGCCGTGCCAGACACGAAGATCGGCGGCGTGTATAAGAAGGACATCGCCCCAAACCTCACGAAAGGGAAGACGCTGCTGTTCTCCCACGGCTTTGCGATTCACTACAAAACCGTCGTTCCCCCCAAAGATGTGAACGTCATCATGGTAGCCCCGAAAGGCCCAGGCCACATCGTCCGCCGCCAATACACGGAAGGCAAGGGCGTGCCCTCCCTGATCGCCATCTACCAAAATGCGGACAAACAGGCGAAGAAGATCGCCCTCGCCTGGGCGCATGGCATCGGCGGCACACGCGGCGGTGTGATCGAGACGACCTTCAAAGAAGAGACGGAGACAGATCTTTTTGGCGAGCAGACGGTGCTCTGCGGTGGCACCAGCGCCCTCGTCCAGGCTGGCTTTGAGGTGCTAGTGGAGGCAGGCTACAGCCCGGAGATGGCTTACTTTGAGTGCCTGCACGAGCTGAAACTCATCGTGGACCTCATGAATGAGTCTGGCATCGCCGGGATGCGTTTCTCCATCTCTGAAACCGCCAAGTGGGGCGATGTGAAGGTGGGGCCGAAAATCATCGACGCCTCCGTGAAAAAGCGCATGAAGGCCGCTCTGAAGGACATCCAGACCGGCAAGTTTGCCAAAGAGTGGATCAAAGAGACCGAAACCGGCTACAAAACCTTCAACAAGCTGCTGAAGGCTGGCGAGAAGCACCCGATCGAGAAAACCGGCGCGCGTCTCCGCGCTCTGATGCCCTGGATCAAAAAGCGTGACATCAAAGGCCAGCAGGCCAGCTACGCCTGATCCCGCGGCAGCCTCTGAAAACCCTGAACACCCAAGGCGCGGACTGGCAACAGTCCGCGTTTTTTCTGAGATTGCGGCGCGTGGAGGCAGCCGCCATGCTGCGGCTACCCACGGATGCAGCCCCCCACCTTTCCCCAGGCCCATGACCCGCGCGCCCTGCTACGCCGCTGGCGCGCTGTGGCCCGTGCCGCTGGGCTAAGCTGGAGGGTGCTGGCGGAGGTGGAGGCAGCCACCATCCCTCTGCTAACAAGGCAGCAAGCAGGCGCAGCGCCGATCTACCTCTCTGCCGGTGTGCATGGGGATGAGCCAGCCGCCGCCTGGGGGCTCCTACTATGGGCAGAGCGAAACCTACCCAGCCTGCGGGCGGGCAGCTTTTACATCTGCCCCTGCCTGAATCCCCATGGCCTACGCGCCAACACACGCGCGGACTGGCGCGGTCTGGATCTGAACCGCCGGTTTCATCTGGATGAGGATCCTGTCTGCGGGCCATGGCGGCGGTGGCTGTCTAGCCAGCAAGCGCCCGTGGTAGGTGCCTGCCTGCACGAGGACTACGATGCCGCAGGCTGCTATGTGTATGAGCTTGGGCCTCAGCGGGCAGAGATCGGTGCCACCTGCCTGCGGGCCGCAGCCGCTCATCTGCCAGTGGACCAGAGACGCAGCATTGATGGGCGCAAGGCGCATCAAGGGGTGATCCGCCGCAGCCGCATCCCTCAGGATCTGCCCGGCCTGCCTGAGGCGGTCGTGCTCTGGCAGCTTGGCTGCCCACGCACGCTGACCTTTGAGACCCCTTCTGAGGCGGCTCTAGCGGTCCGTATCGAGGCTCATGTGGCCTTTCTCCAGGCCATGGTGGCACTGCATCAGCCCCCGATCCCGTCATGAGCATCCGCTGCCCTCTGCTCTACCTGGCACTGACGGTCTGCCTGGCCTCATGCACAAACCTACGCCCAGAGGCAAAACGCCCCTCCCTAGGAAGTGGAGAGTGGATTAGCCACGATGGAAAGGCCATGCCGTATCAGAAATGGCTGCCTGAGGGCGGCAGCAGACCGCGTGCGGTGGTCATCGCCGTGCATGGTCTCAGCGGTGCATCCTCAGATTTCTGGTTCATCGGCGATGCTTTACCGCGCCAAGGCTATGCTGTGTATGCCTATGACCTACGCGGCCAGGGAAAGGATCCCATCGTGGCCGAACGTGGTGACATCCGCACTGCCACCCTTTGGTTGCGTGATCTCGAGACCTTTCACATACTGGTGAGACGGCAACACCCTGGGGCACCCATTTTCTGGTATGGGGAAAGCCTAGGCAGCCTGATCTGCCTGCACACGGCCGCACGTCGGCTCTCCGACCGCGAAGATCCAGCAGGGATCGTCCTGGCCTCCCCGGTGGCCGGCCTGCGTGTCACCGTCAGCGACTTCCGCCGTTGCCTGCTGGACACAGCAGCGCGGCTGGCACCGCGCACGCGCTTCACCCTGGGGGAGCTAGCTGGGGTGGATGAGTCAAAGCTCCAAGTCACCAGCACCACCACGCACGGCGGCCAGATGCAGGTGACCCCCCATCATGTGCCCAGTTTTTCCCTGCGCCTGCTGGCCGAGATCGGGCGGCTGCTCGATGGCAATGAAAAAGCCGCACGGCAGCTCAGGATGCCAGTGCTCTTCCTAGCCTCTCCGCATGACATCATCAGCACGCCAGAGCAGGTGCAGGCGCTTTTTGCCCAGGTGCGCTCTCGCCGAAAACGCCTGCTCTGGTACACCCGCAGCCATCACCTGCTGCTGCATGATGTGCAGCGGGCAGAGGTAGCGCGCGATCTCGCCACCTGGATGCGCCGCACGCTAGGCGGCTAGGCTGTTGGGGTGGTCAAAATGCTGCGAGCCTAGCCTTGCCAAGCCCCACACCCCCGCTAGTCTGCGCCCCTGATCGAAGGAAGAGTGGCTGAGTGGTTTAAGGTACCTGACTCGAAATCAGGCGTGGGGGAAACCTCACCGTGGGTTCGAGTCCCACCTCTTCCGCCACCCTCCCCCCGCCGCCGCAGGGGCTACGCGGTAGGCCGCACCTTCACCCGCACGCTCTTCGAGGTGGGCGTGAGGCTGATGTCCGCATAGCTATCGATGGGCACCAGCACATTCGCCTCAGGGAAATAGGCCGCGCAGCTCCCCGGCGGTGTGTCGTAGGGAATGGCCAGGAACTTCCGCGCCTCACGCACCGTGCCACCGTAGTGGCTGGTGATGTCCACCGGCGTCACCGGGGCGATGCCGCGCGCCTTCATATCTTGCGGGTTCATGAAAAGCACCCGCCGCTCATTGCCGATGCCACGGTACCGGTCATTCAGGCCATAGACCGTCGTATTAAACTGGTCGTGACTGCGAAAGGTCTGCAGCAGCAATTCATCTGCAGCAGGCTCAACACAACTGAGCGGATGGGTAAAAAACAGCGCCCGCCCGCCGGGCACCGCCCACACACGTTCACGCGCCGTGCTTGGCAGGTAAAATCCACCTGGCTGCCGCACGCGGGTATTGAAGTCCTCAAAACCGGGCACCACCCGCTCAATCAAATCACGGATCCGATCGTAGTCCTGCACCAGCCAGAGCCAGTCCACCCTCGACCCTGCCCCGAGGGTGGCTGCTGCCGTGCGTGCCACGATCTCTGGCTCGCTCAGCAAATGCGGCGAGGCAGGCTCAAGCTGGCCCTGGGACTGGTGGACGACGCTCATGCTATTCTCCACCGTAAGAAAGGCCGGCCCGCCATTCCGCCAGTCGATCTCACTGCGGCCCAGGCAGGGCAGGATCAGGCCCGTGCGGCCCGTGATGAGGTGGCTGCGGTTCAGCTTCGTGCACACATGCACCGTCAGCACACAGCGCCGCAGCGCCTCCGCTGTGTATTCCGTATCTGGCGTCGCTTGGAGGAAATTGCCCCCCAGGGCATAAAACACCTTCCCCCGGCCCTCATGCATCGCACGGATGGCCGCCACCACATCCCAGCCATGATGACGGGGCACAGGGAACTGAAACACCTCCTCCAGCTTGTCCATGAACCACTCAGGCATCTTCTCAAAGATGCCCATCGTGCGGTCCCCCTGCACATTGCTGTGGCCGCGCACCGGGCAGAGGCCCGCGCTTTCTCGGCCCACGGCACCGAGCATCAGGTGCAGGTTCACCACCTCCTGGATGGTGGCCACCGCATTCTTGTGCTGCGTCAGGCCCATGGCCCAGCAGGTGATGACCTTCCGGTCCCCGCTGGCGCACTGGCGCGCTGCCTTCTGCATCTCCACCTTGGGGATGCCGCTCAGGCGCTCCAGCTCCGCCCAGTCCAGCCCCAGCAGATGCTCACGCCAGGCCTCAAAGCCACTCGTGTGCTCGTCGATAAACGCCACATCCACGCTGCCATCCTCCACCAGGGTCTTCGCCATCCCCTTCAGCAGAGCTTGGTCACCATTCAGCCGCACCTGGAGGAATTGCTTCGCCAGCGGCGTGGCCATGCCCATCACCCCCTTCACCTGCTGCGGATGCATGAAGCCCGTCAGCCCCGCCTCCTTCATCGG
>JAIWOJ010000238.1 GCA_020216965.1 Prosthecobacter sp. | reverse complement strand
TTATCTCGTATGAAAGCCGCGCTTGCCACCCTGCTGATATTGGCCTGTTATCAATCTCTAAAGGCACAGAGTTTATCAGAGATCACCACCCTTGATGGCAGACTTTTTAGAGAGTGTGAGATCGTGCGCGTGTACCCGGACGGGGTTTCCTTTCGCCACCGCACAGGGGCAGCGAAGGTGCTTTTTAACGACCTGTCACCCGCCCTGCGGGCTAGTTTGGGATATGATCCTAGCAAGGCGCAAGCTTATGAGAAGCAAATCACGGCCAAACGTGAGGCGGAAGCGCAGGCACGCAAACGCGAAGCAGAAGTCATGGCAAAGGCTGAAGAGGCTAAGTTTCAAGCTCTCGCAGCGGCAGCGCAAAGAGATCACCTGCGAAGTCTCGGTCTAGAGGCACAGGCCCGCGCGACAGCGATGAGAGGGGCATCTCAGCAGCATACTGCGGGTGTGCCACAGTTGCCAGAGCTAGGCGCTGTTTTTAGCCCTTCTGGGGTCTATCGGCAGACATTTGTGCAACCAGGTTGGCTGCTGCCTTGGCAAGGGGGCTATATCTCTCCAGGGCTAGGCTGGGGCGGCTATTATGCGCCCTGTGCACCGCCCCCACGCACGGGCAGTGTGCGGTTCATCTGGCGGCCATGATCCGTGCTCTCGTGACTCTACCACATGAAGCGATCTTCGTTAGCATACGCTATGTGCTTGCTCACCGCTTGGCTGCAACGGCCAGTGCAGATGAGAGCGGCGGAGCAGGAGGAAATAAGGCGCCCAGCAGCCGTCAGCACCATCGCGGAGGAAGAACTGGCAGAGTTTGAGCAGCAGCCCGAAGCCGTGCGCAAACTGATCCGCTCTGCCCTGGAACTGACGCGCATGAAGCTGACGTATGTCTTTGCATCCCACGAGCCAGAGCGGGGCGGTATGGACTGCTCTGGCACCATTTATCATCTGCTGCGAAAGACAGGCATCTCCGATGTGCCACGCCAGTCTGACCAAATCTGCCGTTGGGTCCGTGACAACAGCACACTACACCGTACGGACAAGGCAGACACGCTAGACCATGCGGCCTTTGCAGATCTGCGGCCTGGGCATCTCGTCTTTTGGTCTGGCACTTACACTGCCACCAAGCGGGAGATGCCGGTCACCCATGTGATGCTCTATTTAGGAAAAAACAAAACGACGGGCAGGCCAGTGGTGTTTGGTGCCAGTGATGGCAGACGCTATGAGGGGCAACGCCGGACGGGGGTGAGTATTTTTGACCTCGTGTTACCGAAGCCCGGCGCTGCGGCTGCAGTTTATGGGTATGGTCCCGTGCCAGGGCTACATGTGAATGCGCCCAAAAGCAAAGGCAGCGGCAAGCAAAAGCTCAATCGCGCGCCTTGAGCACGCCCACCATATCCAGCCCACGCAGCATCCGTCCCACCACGGCAAAACAAGCCAGAGCGGCACCAGAGACGACCAGCACCGCTAGACTGTAGGTGGCATCACTGATGACGAGGGGCAGCCGCACCGTCTCTGTGCGCACCTGGGTAATGATCCACATCGCTAGCCCACGTCCAAACAGTAACCCGAGTGGAAGAGAGACGACGACGAGCATGGTGAGCTCCCCCAAGAGCACCGAGGCCACCTCTCGCTGAGTAAAACCCACCACGCGCAAGGTAGCTAGATCACGCCCGCGCTCACTGAGGGCAATGCGTGCGCTATTATAAACCACACCAAAGGCTACAATGACCGCCAAGGTGAGGTAAAGCCTGCGCAGGATGCCGATGCTCTCCCCAGTGGTGCTACGAAAGGCAGCGAGCTGATCCTTTTTCACCAGTGTGGTGGCGATTCGGGGTGTTTCTTTCAACTGCGCCATGAATTCCTGCCAGCGATTTGGGTCCACCCTCAGGTAAGCACCACTGACTGTTTCTCCCTCATTCATCGCCCTGCGTAGAGCCCGGAGGTCCATGAAGGCAGAGACGCCGGAAAAATCCTCAATCAAGCCACGCACAGGCAGGCTCAAGACAGGACGGCGACCCTCCAGCACGACCACACGCACCTCCTGACCTGTGGTCAATCCCAGAGATTCTGCCAGCGCCTTGGACATCACTACCCCATCCTCAGGTAGTACGATGCGGCGTCCGTTTGCATCTAGCAGACGATTGAGCGTCGCATCATGAGGCAAGCCGGTCAGAGCTAGTTTGCGCGCGCGTGGACCATGCTCAAAGCGCGCCTGAACCGCTCGCACAGGCTCCGCCAGCGTCACTCCTGGCAAATGGTTAAGATCATGAAGGGCTGCTGGGGAGCCTGGCTCAATCAAAAAGGCCACAGCATCTTGGCGCTGAACATCATTCCACTGGTAGGTGAGCAAATGATCAATGCTATCCGCCATGCTTCCAGGCAGTACCATCAGGCCAGTAGCAAGAGACAGCCCAGCTACAGTGAATGCAGATTGCCACGGCCTGCGCTCTATATTCCTCAACGCCATACGAGCAGAGGGCGTCATCCAACCAGCTAGACCGATGCGCTCTAAAAAACTAGGGCGGTAACTCGCGGGGGGCTCTGGACGCATGGCCTCAGCCGGGGGTAGCTTCACGGCCAGCCAGACGACACTCAGCACACCAAGAAAAGAAGCCACCGCACTGACAAGCAAAGCCACAGCCACCGCACTCTGGTCCATGATGAAATCCAGGCTAGGGAAACGGAAAAACAAACGGTATAGTGCTAGCAAGCCCCCTCCCATGAAGCGGCCCGCCAACCCTCCTAAAAGTGACCCAAGCACAACGATGGCGAAGGCAAAGCCCAAGTAATGCCGCCCCACCTGCCATGAACGATAACCAAGAGCTTTGAGCTGTGCGATTTGCTCCCTCTGTAGGCGGACCAACCTTGCCAGCACAGCATTGACCATAAAAGCGGCCACACTCAAAAACACGATCGGATAAGCGATAGACAGGGCACGCAGCACGGTCAATTCATCATCCAGCCGTTTCGCGCTTCCATGGTCCGCACGGGAAATCGCACCCCCCGCCCCGTAAGGAGCGAGCAGACGATCAAACTCCACTAGAGCTGGTGCAACAGGCGCACCGGGGGCTAAATCCGCACAAAAATCATTGAAGGCCCCATCCATATCAAAGGCCGCTGAGAGAGCACGATAATTCATCCAGAAGATGCCAAAGCGCTTGTTATCAGGCAGGCTCTCCCCTGCCCTGGCCTCAAAAACGAACTCAGGTGATAAACCGATACCTGTGATCTTGAGGATATCTGCTCGCCCATTGATGATGGCGCGCACTTGATCCCCAGGCTGGAGATGATTCGCCTCCGCAAAGGCTTCGCTCACCACGGCCTCACGACGTGCTGCCACACTAGGCATCCTTCCCCGCCGCAGAAAGATCTGATTCAGCAGCGGCTGGCTACCATCCTCAGGCAATGACACAAGCTGACCTGAGCATGGCTCAGCCACACCTGGGAGGTCCAGCACAGCGGCACGGACAACTCGGAGCTCCAGAGCCGCTACCCCAGGCACACGGAGTAAGCGCTCGCGCAAGGAAAGCGGGGCTCGCCTCAAGGTGCCAAACACATCCGCCATACGATGGCTCTGATAATAGGCATCGCGTGTCTGCTCCAGCGTCATTAGCAGACTGCGCGTCATGATCATCATCGCCAGACCACAAGCCATCACCAGGGAGACGGCCACGACTTGCCCCTTCATACGACCGAGGTCGCGAAGAAGCTTGAGATCGAGCGGCGTCAGCATGATGCACACATCATGGCCCATCAGTAGGCCGTGTAAACCGCACCTCAACACTCGGGATACTGCGCGCAAGCCTAGTGCCAGCCGCTTCCCCAAGCACGCACATAGCAGTAGCCAAGGCATCGGTCGTCGTGCAGTCAGGAGCAGTAACGCTACAAGCAACACGTTCCGTCAAACCAAGGCCCGTGCGTGGGGACAGAATATGAGAGTAACGAATGCCCTCAATCTCAATGAACTGATGTAAATCCCCAGAAGTAGAAACCGCACGGTTCATCAAACGAATTCTCTTTTCTTCCCCATGACCAGTGCGCAGCAACACTTCCCATCCATCCTGGCCTGGTGGTGGCTCCCCGGCCAGGGTATCTCCTCCAGCTTGAACAATCGCGCGCGTGAGCCCTTGAGCACGCAGCAGCCGCATACACTCATCCACTGCTCGGCCTTTGGCGATGCCCCCTAAGTCCAACAACGTGCCTGGGGCCAGACTCACAAAAGCGCGATTTGCCTCCATTCTCATGCGTCTCCAGCCCGTCACCGCGAGTGCATGAGCTAGCCTTTCCTGCGTCGGCAGCTTGCCAGTGCGGCGTGTGCGTCGCCACAGATGAGAAAGATGGCCACAGGTAGGATCAAAAGCACCCTGGGTGAGCTCAGCCAACTCATACGCTCTCTTGAGTAAATCATACAGATCATCACTGACTTTGGCTGGCATCGACGCATCCTGCGCACACAAGCGCATTAGCTCGCTATGAGGGTCATAGTCTGTAAAGCGGGCATTTAACTCAGAAACTCTCTTGAAACAGAGCTCTACAGCGGCCTCCGCAACTGCCTGATCCGGCGCATAACAGGCGATCCTGAACAGCGTGCCCATGCCTGGCCCAGAGAAGTCATACCGGGCAAGCTCAGCGCCGACGACAGACAAGACAGAGAAGTAAAGCACAGAAAGAACCCGCAACACAACCCTGAGACAATGCTGCA
>JAIWOJ010000237.1 GCA_020216965.1 Prosthecobacter sp. | reverse complement strand
ATTTCTCTGCGGTTTTCTCTCCTCTGCGGTGTGCCCGGCTTGGGCTTTGGGTCGGTGGCAGGAAAATAACGATCATTGACAGATGTTCGCAAATTTAGTAACACGGCATCATGCCGCGAACCAAAGTCATTTTTTACCAGGAGGAGGATGGCCGCGCTCCTTTCCTCGAATGGCTGTATGGCATCCCTGCCAAGGCACAGTTGAAGTGCCTAGCCCGGTTGGAGCGTCTGCGGCAGGAGGGACATGAACTTCGTCGCCCGGAGGCTGATCTGCTTCGAGACAAGATTTATGAACTGAGATCGAGTCTCCAGGGCGTGCATTACCGGGTTTTGTATTTTTTCCACGGCAATGTGGCCGCCGTTGTCTCGCATGGAATCGTCAAAGAAGACCGCGTGCCATCGGTCGAGATCGACCGAGCACTGGAAAGAAAACGACGATTTGAGGCCAACCCCAACAAACACACCTACCAGGAGTAAAACATGAGCAAGCCCAAGACCCCAAAAACCCAGGATGCGGTGGAAATCCTCCGTCGCAGACTCGTCGCCGGAAAGCCGGAGCAGGAGGCCGAGTTGGAGCGCATTCGTGCGGAGGACGCGGTGGCGCGAAAAATCTACGGCCTGCGCACTCAGGCAGGTCTATCTCAGCGTGCTTTGGCGAAGATGGTCGGCACGACGGCATCGGTCATCTGCCGACTGGAGGACGCCGATTACGAAGGCCACTCGCTCGCCATGCTCAACCGCATCGCAGCGGTGCTGGACAAACGTGTGGAGATTCGCTTCGTGCCGCTGAAGCCGACCATCCGCAGGCAGAAGACGATGGTCTGAGCTCTTCAGCGGTCCAGAAATCGGGGAAGATATCTCTCAATGAGCTCAAAGCCATCCTCAGCCAGATCAAGCCATGAAAAGCTCCGAATTGAAGACCATCCACGCTGAAATTGCCGCGCTCCGCAGCGGTAAAACGGCCCCTTCCCGTGCCTGGAAGCTCGAAAAGCGACCCGATGGCAGCGTGCGCCGCTTTGCTCTCACACCCGAAGCCGTGCGCAAAGCCAACGCTGAGCAAGAAGCCGTCCGCCTTGCCCAAGATGCCCGTGCAGCGCTGAAAGTAACGCAGAAAGACTTTGCGGCGCTTCTTGGCATCAGCCTGCGGACACTGCACCAGTGGGAGCAAGGCCGCCGCAAGCCCACTGGAGCCGCCTTACTCTGCTGCGTGTCGCTCGTTCGCCCCCCCCGTGCCGTCATGAAGGCAGCCTATGCCTGATCGATTCCCGCCACAGGCATTGTGAATTTTCCGTGCCTTTAGACTGACACGCTTCAAGCCCTCGCCGCTACCGTCGAAGTCTGCACCAACCCCAAATGCGAACGCTGCTGGCGCCTCCTCCCCGACGTCGGCACCCACGCCGCCCACCCGACGCTCTGCGGCCGGTGTGTCGAGGCGGTGGGGTAGCCTGGATGCCCGATTTGCGATGCCAATCCGCCAAGGGTTCAGCATCATCCCACCATGCAACGAACCAAGGTCGTCAGCAGATGGATGCCATGAGCGATGAACCCGCAAATCGCGCTGGATGAGGACGTGATGAGCTTCGTCTTAGCGCTTTCCGTTGCCGCAAGACGGTAACTTATCACCTCGTGGGTGAAAGGTTCTGCCGGGTGGAGATGTGCGGGTGCGGAGGACCTTGTGAGGGAAATGCTCAGCCAGGTGGAGCCGCGCGCGAGCGTCTTGTGAGTGCGCGCGGCAGCCGCCGCCGCTTTCCTGTGCAGGGAACGGCTCTGGCCTAAAGTAGCTCACTTCGCCCAAGACCTCCATCGAAGACTCTCCCCCCGTAGCTCGGCCGTGCGCGCTCAGCCTCACTTCACCTCTTTGGCGGGCAGTTCCCCGAGCTGGAGGGTGGGCACCTTTGCCGTCGCGCTCACGTTCAGTGCCACCCAGTGCCCCGCGACTGCGTGGGATGGGAACCCACAGGCTAGCGCATACTCACCCGCCTCATCCGCAGTGAAGGAAAACTCCGATTTGCCCATGGTCTGCCCCGTCAAGTGCTTCGGTGTGGCTGCCCCTGGGAACCATGGTTCTGCGACCTGGAGCTTCTTCGTGTCAGGTTTATCGATGACGATGGCGCTATGCGGCACCGGGCTGGGATTGATGAAGGTGACGTGGACCTTGGTGCCCACCGGCACCGTCAGAATGGCCTTGCCGTGGGAGTAGCCATTGAAATTCATGCCATAGTTGGCGGCATTGAAGGTAGCCACCAGGGTCACTTTGACCGATCCAGGCTCAGACCCAGGCTTCAGCAAGTCCTCCGGCGTGATACCGGCAAAAAGCTCCTTTTTTAATCCAGGCATCTCCGCCCCGTGGTCATGGCCCGGAGCAGGTGCAGGCGTCTGGGCGATGGCGGGCAGGGCAGCCGATGTGGCGAGCAAGAGGCAGGTCAGGAGGGAGCGCATGGAGAATCGAGGGGGCGGAACAAAACGTCATCACAGGAGAAAACCTCTCCGCAAGCAAGCACAGACCTACTTTCAAAAAATCGTGCGGCCACGCTGAAGCGTGCTTAACTCCACGCCCCATCCTTATGGACCCTCTGATCCAACTCCTCGCCATCAACTCCAACCGCTCCACCGCTGAGCTGGCTGGAATCCTTAGCCTTACGGAAGACGAAGTGCGCCGCCGCATCGCCGCCGCCGAGGCCGATGGCACCATCCTGGGCTACAACGCTGTGGTGGACCGCCAAAAAGCCGGGCACCGTGGCGTCACAGCGCTGGTGGAGGTAAAGATCACCCCAGAGAAGGAAGGTGGCTTTGATCGCCTGGCACGCCGCATCGCTAAATTTGATCAAGTGCGCGAATGCTTCCTGATGAGCGGGGGCTATGACCTCGCCATCCTCGTCGAAGGCAAAGACCTCCTGGATGTCGCGAACTTCATCGCCGAAAAGCTCAGCACCCTCGGCGGTGTGCTTTCCACGGCCACCCATTTCCAACTAAAGGCCTACAAGCAGGCCGGTTTCCTAGCCAATGGCAGCGGTGACGAGGAGCGTCTCCCCGTCAGCCCGTGATTGAGTCCCTGAGTTCAGCCTTTCGTCTCTCTGCCAAACTTCATGGACTATTCTTCCAAACTATGCACCCAGATCCAGGACCTGCCCCGATCTGGGATTCGCGATTTTTTTGAGCTCGTCATTGGCCGCACGGATGTCATCTCCCTCGGCGTCGGCGAGCCCGACAAATCCACCCCTTGGCCTATCCGGGAAGCCGTCATCCGCTCCCTAGAAAAAGGCCAAACCTCCTACACCTCCAACCTAGGTCTAGAACCCCTGCGCGTGCTCATCAGCGAGTATGTGGAGAAGCAGTTCCGCGTCAGCTATGACCCGAAAAGCGAAATCCTCGTGACCGTCGGCGTCTCTGAAGCGCTGGACATCGCCTTCCGTGCGGTGCTGAACCCAGGCGATGAGGTCATTTACCACGAGCCCTGCTACGTCAGCTACAGCCCGAGCATCAAGATGGCCTATGGCGTGCCCGTCGTGGTCAACACGCGGGAGGAAAACCACTTCGCGCTCATGGCAGCGGATGTAGAAAAAGCCATCACCCCCAAGACCAAGGTCATCGCCCTGAACTTCCCCACCAACCCGACCGGTGGCATCATGCCCCCTGAGGAGCTGGAAAAAATCGCTGCCCTCGCGGTCAAGCATGACCTCCTGGTCTTTACCGATGAGATTTACAGCGAACTGCTCTACGATGGCCGCCAGCATCGTAGCATCGTGGAATTTCCCGGCATGAAGGAACGCACGGTGCTGCTGCACGGCTTCAGCAAAGCCTTTGCCATGACCGGCTGGCGTCTCGGCTATGCCTGCGCCCCCGCGCCACTGCGGGAGGCGATGATGAAAGTCCATCAATACTGCATGCTGTGTGCTCCCATCATGAGCCAGATCGCCGGCATTGAGGCTCTAAAAATGGGCTCAAGCGCCTATGAAGAGATGCGCCAGAGCTATGAAATGCGGCGCAATATCATCGTCAGCCGCCTCAATGGCATGGGCCTGCACTGCTTCAATCCCGGCGGTGCATTTTATGTCTTCCCTGAAATCCGCAGCACCGGCCTCACCTCCAAAGAATTTGCCATCCAGCTACTGGAGAAAAAAAGCGTCGCCGTCGTCCCTGGCAACGCCTTTGGTGCCGCAGGCGAGGGCTTTGTCCGCTGCTGCTACGCCACCGCGCCCGACCTTATCGTCAAAGCCATGGACCTCATGGAAGAGTTTGTGCGCGAAGTGCGAGGCACCTGAGCCAGTTCTACCGAAGCACTTCTTCGCAGAGCTTGTGACGCAAACATGCAGTCACCAGCTCTGCTGACTTCGGGTAGGTTTTGATCGGCGTCGTCTTGGTGGACAAGGTTGGCAAACCAAGTCGGATCGGTGACGATCTGGCGCTCACGATATCATCCGAATCCCGCTTATCATGAGCGGGGTTCCACCCCAATGACCTCTCAGCCTGTATCCCGGAGAACGTGCGCATTGTCAAACTGCCGCCGTAGAGCCCTGAACTCAATCCAGTGGAATGCTGAATGAAATGAATGGTATGCTGCCTCGACCCATGCCTGAAACCTGGTGCCTTCAGTGCCTCATCGAGGATGGGTTGATCCGTGGGCCGTCAGGGCACGAGAGGATGTTCCTGGTAAAACATAGCTGTCTCTTCGCGTTTGATTCCCCCCCCGTTAAGGCGGGGATTTCATCATGTCTGCCAA
>JAIWOJ010000236.1 GCA_020216965.1 Prosthecobacter sp. | reverse complement strand
TGCGTCATGTAGGGCTATCTTGGAGGATGACTCAAATTTTTGCGATGTATTTTTTGGGAGGCGTGACGTTGGCTTTTTTGATGGCGAAACGCTCCGTGATGCCCATCGGTTGCCGAATGCCCCAGGATCCCAGCCCGCAAGATGAGACAAGCCTTTTCCGCGAGGCTTGGGGGCTCTATGACGCCTTGGCGGAGATGAATTACATGTTCCACCGCGAGATTTATGGGCAGGTAGAGGCGCTGCTGGATGAGGTCCGCCAGCGTGGCCCGTGGTCAATGCTGGATTTGGGCTGTGGAAATGCACGTTTTCTCTCCCCCTGCCTGAGCGCTACGCCGCCTTTGCAATATGATGGGGTTGATCTCTCGGCGACGGCTTTGGAGGAGGCTCGCCTACGTTTTCTTAGGCATTTGCCATCCTTTTCCCTGCACCAGCGGGATATGCTGGAGGCCGTGGAGGCTGGTCTAGGACGATTTGATGTCATTTTCTCCAGCTTTGCTGTCCATCACTTGGGGCTAGAGGAAAAAGCGCGTCTTTTCCGCGCCTGTTCTGCGGCTCTGATGCCAGGTGGCAGACTCATCCTGGTCGATGTTGTCCGAGAGCAGGGCCAGACGAGGGATGAATACATCACGGGCTATTTGCAGGTGATGCGTTCCCAGTGGACGCGGGTGCTGCCCGCTGAGTTGGAGGCGGCCTGCGGGCATGTGGCGGCTTTTGATTTTCCAGAAACTCTGGAGACTTTGCAGGAGCTAGCGGAGGCAGCCTCTCTGCCGCGTATGCGGGTTGTGTCACAACATGCTCAGCACTATGTGCTTGTGTTTGAGCCCTGAGCCATTTTTGCGAATCTGGATGAAAGACTTTCAGAAAGAGCTGCGGCTGTTCTGACCATGTCTTTGAGCCGCATTTTTCTTCTTCATCTCCTCGCAGCCACAGGTGCTGTGGCCAGTGATTCTGCAGATGTCGTCATCTACGGAGGCACCTCGGGTGGCATCACCGCAGCGATCCAGACGGCGCGCATGGGCAGGACGGCCATTTTGATCGAGCCTACCCAGTTCCTCGGAGGACTCACGACCGGGGGGCTTGGGGCGACGGACATCGGCAATAAGCGGGCGATTGGCGGGTTATCGCGGGAGTTTTATGCCAATATTCACCGCTATTACAGCGAGCCCGCGAAGTGGCGCTACCAGACCCGAGAGGAATACTTTACCAAAAAGCACCATGGCAATACGGGCGCGGAGAGCACGATGTGGACCTTTGAGCCGCACGCCGCTACTGAGGTGTTTGATGCGATGCTCAAGGAGGCTGGGGAAAAGGTGACGGTGGTTCGCGGCGAGAGGCTGGACCTGAAAAATGGCGTGGTGAAGCAGGGGGAAAAGATCACCCAGATCATCATGGAGAGTGGGCGTGCTTTCAGCGCGGCGGTGTTCATTGATACCACTTATGAGGGCGACCTGATGGCAAAGGCGGGCGTACGCTATCACGTCGGGCGTGAGGCCAACAGCGTCTATGGAGAGACGCTCAACGGCGTGCAGGTGGGGCACAGCATCCACCATCAGTTTATCAAAAATGTGGACCCCTATGTGAAGCCTGGTGATCCCTCCAGTGGTCTGCTACCCGGTATCGAGAAGGATCCTGGTGTGGAATTTAGCGGAGATCATAAGGTGCAGGCCTACAATTTCCGCATGTGCACCACCGATGTGCCAGAGAACCGGCGTGCTTGGGAAAAGCCTGCGAACTATGATGAGCGTTGGTTTGAGCTGGCGCTGCGCAACGTAGAGGCAGGTGACATGCGCATTTCCTGGTCTCCTAGCTGGATGCCCAACCGGAAGACGGACACAAACAATAACTTTGCCGTCAGCACAGACTTCATCGGGATGAATTGGGACTACCCTGAGGCGGATTACGAGACCCGTGCCAAGATCTGGAAAGCGCATGAGGACTGGCAAAAGGGACTCATGTGGACCTACGCCTACCATCCCCGTGTGCCTGAAAAGATCCGCGAGGCCTTTCAAAAGCTAGGTTTGGCAAAAGATGAGTTTCTCGACAATGACAATTGGCCGCGCCAACTCTACGTCAGAGAAGCGCGCCGAATGATCTCCGACTACGTCATGACGGAAAAGAACTGCAGGCGGCAGGAAGTGGTGCCGGACAGCGTGGGCATGGGAGCTTACAACATGGATTCCCACAACATTCAGCGCTACGTCACCAAGGAAGGCTATGTGCGCAATGAGGGGGATGTGCAGGTCGGTAGCCGGCCCTACCCCATCAGTTACCGCAGCATCCGCCCAAAGGCCACAGAGTGCACCAATCTCCTCGTACCAATCTGCTTGAGCGCCAGCCACATCGCCTACGGCAGCATCCGCATGGAGCCTGTCTTTATGGTGCTGGGGCAGAGCGCTGCCACGGCTGCGGTTCATGCCATCGAACAAGGTGCGACACTCCAGACGATCGATGTAACCCGCCTCCAGGCTCGCTTGCTTCAGGATGGCCAGGTGCTGGACTTTGAATCTCCACCTGCCCCGGTGGTCAGCTCTTTCAAAAAGGAGCAGATCCCAGGCATCGTGATCGATGACACGGAGGCTGAGCTCCATGGCTTCGAGGCCGAAGGCCACACCACCAGCGGCTTTATTGAGCGCGGATACCGTCATGATGGAGATACCCTAAAGGGAGAGCAGAAAGCGAGATTCATCCCTGACCTGCCCAAGGCTGGCCGCTACAGTGTGGCCATCAGCTATGGCGCGCTGGGAAACCGCGCCAACAACGTGCCGGTGACGATCCACCACGCTGAGGGTGAAACCCAGGTCATCGTGAATCAGAAGCAAAAGCCTGAGGGTAAATACAATCTACACCCCCTGGGAACCTTCCGCTTTGAGGCTGGCAAGGCAGGATGGGTTCTCATCACCAATGAAGGCACTAGCGGCCACGTCATCATTGATGCCGTGCAGTTTTCCCCACAGTAACGGGTGATGGATGGGCCGTCATAGGTAAGGCTCGATGGGGAGCAGGGCGTTGGAGGCACAGATGAAAAGCGTGCCTGGCTTGACGGTGCTCGGAGCGGTGATGACTTTGCCTCCGGCGGCCTCTACCAGCATGACGCCAGCGGCGATGTCCCAGAGGCTGATCTGCTCCTCCACATAGGCATCTAGCCTGCCGCAGGCGATGTAGGCGAGCGCCAGGGCGGCACTGCCGAGCATCCGCGTCTTGCGCACATCGTAGGCGATGCGTTTATAGCGTTCAAAACCAGCGTCTAGCGCAGATTTGCTTTTGGAAAAGCCCACGGTGACGACGGCCTCTGCCATGGTGGCCCGGGTGCTGACGTGAATGGGCTTGCCGTTCAGCAGCGGGCTTCCGCCTTTTTCCACCGTCCAGGTTTCCTCCTGCATGGGATCGTGGATGACGCCGAGCAGTATTTCTTTGCTGTGCCTGTCCCGAGCGGCGATGCTGACGCAGAAATGCGGAATGCCAAAGAAGTAGTTAACCGTGCCATCGATGGGATCGACGATCCACTCCACGTCACCATCGCCGCCGATGTCACCTTCCTCCTCCCCCAAGATAGCGTGGGTGGGGTCGTTTTTCAGGATGATTTCCGTGATGAGCCGCTGGCTACGCACATCTAGCTCTAGCTTGATGTCATGGCGCTGCATTTCGTTGACAGTGAGGTCCGTTCCGAAGTTGTTGCGGATCAGGCGGCCAGCTTGGGTGGCTGCATCTAGGGCGATGGGGAGGAGTTCACTCATGGGGGGGATTTTTTTCGGAGGCTCCGGCGGCGCGGATGATGTGGGTGAGGAGCGCACAGGCCAGGGCGGTCTTTTCCTGCTGGGGCAAGACATGGGTCTGGCCGCCGGGGAGGCAGAGGGTGACGGCGTTTTCCAGGCTGTCAAACCCGATGCCAGGCTGGGAAACATCGTTCGCGATGATGAGGTCACAGCCTTTGCGCGTGAGCTTCTCCTGGGCGTGGGGGATGAGGTTTTCCGTCTCAGCAGCGAAGCCGACGAGGGTGCCGCGAAAGCCGAAGACGCTCCTGGCAGAGCCCAGGATGTCCTCCGTGCGTTCCAGTGTCAGCGAAAGGGCGGCGGTTTCCTTTTTGATTTTCTGTGCTGCCATCTGCACGGGCCGGTAGTCGGCCACAGCAGCGGCAAAAATGGCCACATCAGCGTCGGCGATGTGGGTTTGCACGGCTTCATACATCTGACGTGCGGTCTCGACGAGGTAAGTCTGCACGCCCGATGGGGCAGGTAGCGCGACGGGGCCTGAGATGAGGATGACCTGGTGCCCGGCCTCCCGCGCGGCCTCGGCGAGGGCATAGCCCATGCGGCCAGAGGAGCGGTTGGAAAGATAGCGCACGGGGTCGAGCGGCTCGCGTGTGGGACCGGCGGTGATGAGGAAGCGCATCTGGCGTGAGGGAGGCAGGTAGCAGGGCTAGGCAGGAGGATCAATGGGCCAGGGTGCACTTTTTTGGCGGGGGGATGTGGCCTGGATGAAAAAGTGGCGCTCCTCGCTGCCAACCTGCTACCTTTTGAAAGTAAGCCCTGCAAATGTCTGAGCCGTCAGCCACCTCCCTAAATCACCAACCGGCATCCCAAGATGCCGAGGGAGAGCTAGATTACCCCTCCCCGGAGGAACTGGCGGCGCTGCTCCCACAGTATGAGGTGCATGGCATCGTTGGGGTAGGTGGCATGGGGGCGGTGTACCGGGCGCGCCAGGTCTCTCTAGACCGCTGGGTGGCCATCAAGGTGCTGCCTTCCAGCTC
>JAIWOJ010000235.1 GCA_020216965.1 Prosthecobacter sp. | reverse complement strand
ACAAGGCACGCGCCCGTGCGCCGTCAACCCCGCATCCCGCTTCCAGCATAAGGTAGGCCGCTGGCGGTATTCATTTCTGAAAAGTCGAGAGTTCGCCGGGAGATCGGCGACCGCATGAGCGGAAGGCATCTCCAGAGGTGCCTCACCCTTGGGCGGCGAGGGTCGCTCCTTCCACCTGATAAATGGCACCCAGGCTGGTGGGATCAGTGCTCCAGTCTAGGCTGGTGGTGGTGATGATTTTTTGCGTGCCTGCGGGCAGCAGGCGCAGCAGGGCGCGGCGGCGGTGCGCATCCAGCTCACCAAAGATGTCATCCAGCAGCAGCAGAGGCGGCCTGCCGGATGCGTCCTCCAACACGCGGGCCTGAGCCGTCTTGAGGGCGAGCGCGGCACTGCGCTGCTGCCCCTCAGAGGCATAGGTGGCGGCATCCAGGCCATTGAGGGTGAGGCAGAGGTCATCCCGGTGTGGGCCGAGGCTGGTGCTGCGGGTGCGGGCTTCCTCCTCACGCAGGGCGGCCAGCTCTTCAGCGAGGTTTTCCCCCTGCCAGCCGGGGGCAAAATGCAGCGAGAGGGCCTCTGCACCCGCACTTAGCTCATGGTGTACGAGCGCTGCGTGCGGCTGCAGCGCAGCCGCCAGATCGGCACGCCGTGCGCGCAGCACGCGGGCGTGATCGCTCATGACATGGGCAAACGCATCGGCTTGACGCCAGGAGATGATGGCATCCCGCTTCAGCACATGGTTTCTGCCGCGCAGGGCGCGCTCATAAGAGCGCAGGGCGTGCAGGTAATCTGGATAGATTTGGCTGGCGGCAAAGTCCAGATGCCGCCGCCGGTGCTCTGCGCCGCCGCGCAGCAGGTTCATGTCCCGATGGTCCATCCAGACCACGAGGCCACTGCCTGCAAGGTAATCGGCGGATTTTCCACACACGGCTCCGTCCAGCGCCAGGCGTCGGGTGCTGGCAGACTGGGCGCAGCGCAGGCGGCGTCCCGCTAAAGTGCCCTCAATGAGCAGGGTGCCCGCGCCGAGGCGGATAAGCTCAGCGCGGTTCCCCGTGCGCGGGGACTGGAGGCGCAGCAGCACACAGGCGGCCTCTAGGAGGGAGGTCTTTCCCTGCGCATTGCGGCCGATGAAGAGCGTCGTATCCTCATGCAAGCTCACCCGGCATTCCTGAAAGCAGCGGAAGTCCCTGAGCAGCAGATCGGTCAGCATCGGCAGGTGGCGTGGCGGCGCATCAGAGCTCGATTTTCATCCGCGGCGGCGGCTGGAGGCGGATCACTGGCTGCTCGACGGCAGGATCTCCCCCTTCTTCCGGCCCCACCGGCACGGCGCGGCGGATCGGGCTGCCATCGTCATTCACGGGACGCGCGCGCAGCACAGGCTGCTCCGAATTGTAGGGGTCTGGACCGATGATGATGGCATCCCGCACGCGGATGGGCTCAATGTGCGCGTAGCGGTACAGATCCGCAGGCAGCACCACCTCTCCAGAATGCGTCATGCCATGATGAAAGGAGGCGATGTCTGCGGGCATCCCCTCCCCGGTATGGACGGAACAAAAAGCATTGAAGACGGTGCCAGGGCGCAGGTACTCAAAGTAGGTGCTGCGCACGGAGCGCGCCTTGCCATCCGGCCCGGTGACCTTTTCATAGCAGAAATCTGTCGCGCGCTGTCCGCTGGCGCGGCAGACCTCCACACGCTCAGCAGACTCTGGTGGGCTGAAGTCCTGCGGCGTATGGCCCTTCACGGAGGCATTGATGATGTCTGTCCAAATAGGCAGGGCCAGCTTGTTGGAGAAAGCCTCAGGGAAAATGGTCTTTTGCTTGTCAAAACCCACCCACACGCCGCAGGTCACCGCCGAGGTATAGCCCAAGAACCAGAGATCCTTGAACTCATGGTGCGTGCCTGTTTTGCCAGCAGCGGGAAATTCACCCAAGCCATAGTCGCGTGAAATCGCGCCGGTGCCGCGGTGCAGCGCCTCATCCAGGCAGGTGTGCGTCTGCCAGGCGGCGATCTCATCCATCGCACGCACGGTCTGCACGGCGGACTCTGCCAGTTGAAAGACCGTCTTGTCAGAGGCATCCGTGATGCGCTGGATTAGGTGCAGGCGGGAGGGGCGCGTGCCCCTATTGGCAAAGCAGGAGTAGGCGAGGCACATCTCATCCAGCTTTGCCTCACTGGCCCCCAGGCAGGTGGAGGCAGCGTCCCGCAGTGGGGAGGTGATGCCTGCGGCCTTCACATAGTCCTTAAAGCCTTGACGTAGCAGGCCGCGCTCCAGGGCCACCATCTCCCCCATGCGCACCGTGGCGGAGTTGTGTGAGTTCACCAGGGCCTCACGCGCGCTGATCTTTTGGCGTGACCACTTCGGGTTAGCCACCTCCATGCCATACTCACCCAAGATGCCTGTGAAGCCACCGATCATCACGCGGTCATTGCCTAGCGGCTCGTCCGCGAGCTGCGTCATCGGAAAGATGTTGGGCTGGCTGAAGCCGTAACCATACACGAAAGGGATAAAGGCCGTGCCCACCGGGCGCACCCCATCCGTCGCGCGATTGTATTGGCTGTCCACAAAGTCACGCCCACCGACCATCGCCAGGATCGCACCGTCCCGATTGTCGATCACCAAAGCCGCCCCTTGCAGGTATTCCGGCTTTGGTCTCGCCGGTGGCTCAGCATCCGGGTTACTCCGCGCCGCGGCAGCCTGGGTGCGCCAGTCTTTGAAAATAGCCCGAAACTGCTCGTAGGTCTGGTGCGCGTAGTCGGGCCGTTTTTCCACCTCTGCCAGGCGCGTACGCACCGCCTCCTCCGCCTTCTGCTGCAGCTCACGATCGATGCTGGTGTAGATCTTGGAGCCACCCGCGGCGGCGCGTTCCTCACCCAGCAGCGCTGCCACCTCCTCACGCACGGACTCAAAGGCATGGCTCAGCCGCGGGTCACTGCTCTGCGGCACCGTCACCACCGGCTTCATCTTGGCCAGCTCAGCATCCTCCCGCTTGAGACGGCGCTCGATCACCATGCGGTCTAGCACATAGTCGCGCTCTTTCTTCGCGCGTTCACGGTGGCGGATCGGCTCGATATTGTTCGGGCTCTTGATGAGCCCCGCCAGCGTGGCGGACTCTGCCAGTGTCAGATCCTTTGCCTCCTTGCCAAAATAGCCCTGGCTGGCGGCCTGGATGCCATAGAAATTTCTGCCAAAGAAAATGCGGTTCAGGTAGAGCTCCAGGATCTCCGTCTTGGAGTACTTTCTCTCAATGCGCTGCGCCACAAAGGCCTCCATCAGCTTGCGTTTGTAGCTGCGCTCCATCAGCCCAAAGGTCTGCCGCGCGAGCTGCTGAGTGATGGTGCTGGCCCCCTGCGTCACGCCCCCCGCCTTGAAGTTCAAATACACCGCGCGCATCAGGCCGATGTAGTCCACCCCATTGTGCTGAAAGAAGCGGCTATCCTCCTGAGAGGTCAGCGCATCGATAAAATGCTGCGGGATATCGCCGATCTTCACCGGCGTGCGGTTGAGCACATAGATGCGAGACAGCTCCTCCCCATTGCGGTCATAAATGATGCTCGCTGCCTCCAGCTTGCGCACCTCATCTAGATCATAGGTCTCCGCGCGCGCCCTCAGCGGTGCTACCACGATGGCATACCCCCCCAGCACGACTAGCATGAGCAGCAGCATCAGCGCCACCAGGGCACTGAACCAAGCGCGGCGGTAAAACGGCACCTTCACCCGAGATGGGCCGCGCCAGCCAGAGGGAGGGTGAGATGTATCTTCGTCGAGTCCGAACATGATGGAAAAAGCAACCCACCCAGGGGTGAGCGTGCCTTTACCCTAGCCTCTGGTGCCGCTCCTGCCACTGACTTTCTCGCCCAACCGCCCCCAGGCACGGCCAGTCCACCCGGATACCACCTTTCCAGGGCACTGGGGCACACCTCCACCCATGAAAAGCGCGATCTAGGGTCCACTCCCGGTTTGCCCGCGAGAATGCAGATTGCATCCCAGCCGCACCCGTGTTCTCCACTGCCCATGACCATCGTCTGGGTAAATAAACGTGACTGGAAGCATCCCGGCCCCATCGTGAATATGAGCGTCCACAACGCCCATTCCTTCGCCGCCGCCGGGCTGACCTCCTACCTCTGCCTCGGGGCCGGCCCATCAGCGGCCGATGTCGCCGCCGATCTGCGTGCTTTTTACGCCCTTGAGCCCCTGCCCAACTTTCACATCCTGCGCGTGCCGCGTGCCAAAGACCGCCTCGGCAGCAGCGCCAGCACCACCATCTACCGCCATGCCGTGCAGACCATTCGCGAGCTTGCCCGCCAGGACGACGTCGCCGTCTTTACCCGCGAATGCGGCTTCCTCCCCCGCCTAGCCTGGCTCTGCCGCAGCCCCCGCGTGCGCGGATTTTATGAACTGCACGACCTCTGGGCAGACCTGAGCTGGCGCGACCACCGCCCCAAGCTGCGCGACCTACGCGAAAAATGGCTAGAGCGCCTCTTCCTACCGCGCATCACCGGCCTGATCTGCATCACGCGGGAGATGGAAAAGCGCTACCGCCAGATCTTCCCCCACCAGCCCACCCTCGCCCTGCCGCTCGGCACCAAGCCCAATCCCGGCACCGAGGCAGAGACCCGGCGGCAGGCACGCACCGTCTTTTACGTCGGCCACATGCACGGGGCCAAAGGTGCCGCATTTTTAGAGAAAGCCGCGGCCACCCTCGCCGCCCACGGCGTGCGCACCGAGTTCTGGGGCGGCTATGAAAAAGACGCCAAGCGCCTGCAAAAAAACGCCGCCGCCCAGGGGCTGTCCGAATGGATCCGCGCCGTGCCCT
>JAIWOJ010000234.1 GCA_020216965.1 Prosthecobacter sp. | reverse complement strand
TCCTGCTCACCTTAAACTCCCCCTCCCCCCCTACCTCATGAACGCGACGCCCATCGAAATGCTAGCCACGGTGCTTTTTACCCTGGCAGTGCTGCACACCTTCTCTGTCAAACGCTTTGCCCACTGGGCCCATGCCTTTCCTAGGGGCTCCATCCAGGAAAACCTGCTGCATTTCCTGGCAGAGACGGAGGTCGTCTTTGGCCTCTGGGCAGCGGCGCTTTTTAGTGGCATCGCAGCCATGGAGGGCAGCGTGCATGAGGCCGTGCACTACATTGAAAGTCTGAATTTCACAGAGCCAAAGTTCGTGCTCGTCGTCATGGTCGTAGCCGCGACGCGGCCTGTGGTGCGGCTGGCAGAGACACTGATCTCTGCGATCGCCCGGCTGATGCCCCTGAAGGAAAGCATGGCCTTCTACATCGCAGCACTCTCCTTTGGCTGCCTGCTCGGTTCTTTCATCACGGAGCCCGCAGCGATGACCCTGCTGGCGATCTTGCTCAAGCGTCGTTACTTTGACCGTGGCATCAGCCCCCGTTTGGCTTATGCCACCCTGGGGCTGCTGTTTGTGAACATATCCATCGGCGGCACGCTGACGCACTTTGCCGCGCCCCCCGTGCTGATGGTAGCCGGGAAATGGCACTGGGACATGACCTACATGTTCACCACCTTTGGCTGGAAGGCCGCTTCCAGTTGCCTAGCTTCCACCTTGGCAGTGGCCTGGGTTTTCAGGAAGGAAATCTTGGCTGTGGAAACGCACGCCCATGCCGCCCAGCCCATCCCTGTCTGGCTCACGGCCCTGCATGTGGCCTTCCTGGGCGGCATCGTCTTCTTTGCCCATCACCCTGACGTCTTCTTTGGTGTCTTTATGATTTTCCTGGGCCTTGTGACGGCGACTCGTGAATACCAAGACAATCTGAAGCTGAAAGGGGGGCTGCTCGTCGGCTTCTTCCTCGCCGGGTTGGTCACGCTGGGCTCCCTCCAGTCATGGTGGCTGAAACCCTTGATTGCCAGCCTAGACGGAGCCACGCTTTACTTCGGTGCCACGGCTTTGACCGCGATTACCGACAATGCTGCTCTGACCTACCTGGGCAGCCTGGTGGAAAGCATCACTCCTGATCTGAAATACGCCCTGGTGGCCGGTGCCGTGACGGGCGGCGGTCTCACCGTCATCGCCAACGCACCGAACCCCGCCGGCGTCGGCATCCTCCAGACCAGCGAGGCGTTTAAGGGTGAGGGGATCAGCCCCCTGGGCCTCTTTTTGGGAGCCCTCCCCCCTACCCTCGTTGCCATCGCATTTTTCTGGCTGGTGTGATCTCCGCTCAGGCCAGGGTGCGGCACACCGGCAGCCCCTCACGCAGTCCCGACCAGGGCTCTTGCTGCGAAACATCCTGGGGATCAGGCACGGCGGCTTGATCTTCAGGCAGCTTCGCCGGGGAAAGGATCGCCAAAAAGACCAACGGTTCCTCATGCGGATTGTAGGTGGCATGAACCACGCCCGGTGGGATGTGGGCCATCTCCCCTGCCCTCAGGATGCGTTTCTCCGTGCCTACCCACTGCTCAGCACGCCCATAGATGACGTAGATGATCTCCTCCCGATGCGGGTGAAAATGAAATGGATGGCAGTGCAGCGGATCCATGTTGGCACGCACCAGCAAGAGTTTCTCCGCCTCCACCAAATCGGGCCGACACAGCCATTCATTATGCGTCCACGGATTTGTTTCCCGGATGGCGTCCTGGATTTCGATAAAACGGGCTGGCAAATTGGCTTCTTCGCTCATGGGTAACTAGCTCTGGCCTGAATAGCCGAAGGTTCAACCTGGTTTCTACCGTTGCCCCCCTGCGGATGCTCTGTCCTACCCGCCAGAAAGAACGGAACCCCGCCTTGGGGGCGGGGTTCGGTAGATGGAGTCAGGTGCGGCAGGGATCAGGCCAGCAACTCGGTGAGAATGCGCCCGCCATTGACGATATCAATCGGACGTGCGCCATCGGACATGATGCGCTTCTCTCCATTGATGCCGAGCACACGATACATGGTTTTAGCCAGGTCTTCCGGCCCCACGGCATCGCGGTCGGGCTCACCGCCTAGGGCGTCGGAAGCGCCGTGGATGTAGCCTTCTTTGACACCGCCGCCAGCCATCGCCACAGAGAAGACGCGCGGCCAGTGGTCACGGCCATTGGTGCCGTTGATCTTGGGCGTGCGGCCAAACTCAGAGCTGACCATCACCAGCGTCTTCTTCAGCATACCACGCTCATCAAGGTCGCGGATCAGGCGGGCAAAGGCTTGGTCAAAGTTGGGAGCCTGGCCGTCAAAGGCGCTCTTGATATTGCTGTGGTGATCCCAGCCACCGTAGGTCACGGAAACCATGCGGACACCGGCCTCGACAAGGCGGCGGGCCAGGAGGAAGCGCTGACCAGCCTGGTTGCGGCCGTATTCATCACGCAGTTTGTCAGATTCCTTCTCTAGATTGAAGGCCTCCCGCGCTTGGCTGCTGCTAATCAGGCCATAGGCGGCCTGATAGAAACTATCCATGGCGTTGATCGCATCCGCTTTTTCCACATTGCGGAAATGCTCATCGACGGTGCCAAGGAGGCTACGGCGGCGATCAAACCGCTTTTCATCAATATCCTTAGGTGTAAGCAGGTCACGAACCGCGAAATTCTTATCCGCTGGGTCGCTGCCAAGGGCAAAGGGACCAAAGGCGCTGCTCATGTAGCCGGTGCCTTGCTCAGGAGCGATGACATTGGGCACCACGACGTAAGGAGGCAGGTTATTCCTGCTACCCAGTTCGTGGGAGACGATGGAGCCGAAGCTGGGGAATTTGATCGCTGGGCTGGGGCGGTAACCCGTGAACATGTTGTGCGTGCCGCGCTCATGCGCTGCCTCACCATGAGTCATGCTGCGGATGACCGTCAGCTTGTGCATGATCTTGGCGATGTTCTGGAATTTCTCACCCACATATTCACCAGGGATACTGGTCTTGATGGGGGTGTAGGGGCCGCGATAGTCTGGGCTGGCAAAGGGCTTCGGATCCCAGGACTCATGCTGGGCCATGCCGCCGGGTAGATAAATGTGAATCACGGAGTCCGCGATCGGCTTGAAGGTTTCCACCTCAGGCATGACGGGAGCAGCCTGCAAGCGCAGCAGAACAGGTAGGGGCAGACCGATGCCGCCGAGCATACCGACATACATAAAGTCGCGGCGGCTGACTCCAGAGCGGAGGTCGAGGTGATTGCCTTGGCAGTGAGGGTGCATTTTCATGGGAGGAATGGGGGGATGTTGACAATACAGGAGGACAGGAGCGCAATACGCGGTCAGGAAGCATTCTTCTTGCAAATGTGGAAATTTTTTTGCGGATGCGAAAAATCAAGCCCTCCAGACCAGCCGCCAGACCTCCCTGGATTTTCCCCTCGCATCCACGCCCTAGCCGCCCATAGCTCGGCGCGTGGAAGACAAGGATTACAAGGTCAAACTGGAAATTTTCGAAGGTCCCCTGGACCTCCTGCTCTATCTTATCAAAAAGGATGAGATCGACATTTACGACGTGTCGATCGAACGCATCACCCGTCAGTACCTGGAGTATGTGAATACCTTCAAGATGCTGAATGTGGAGCTCGCCAGCGAGTTCATCGTGATGGCGGCGAATTTGATGTATCTGAAAAGTCGGGAACTGCTGCCTCAGAGCCAGCAGCCCCCGGAGGAGGATGCTGAGGAGGAGGATCCTCGCTGGGAGCTGATCCGGCAGCTCGTCGAATACAAAAAATTCAAGGATGCAGCGCAGTTCCTTGGACTTCAGGAGATGAAGGCCGATGAATTTTTTGCCACCAGCCCAGAGCCAATCGATCTAGAGGCTCCCGTCACCACGGTGGCTGGGGTTGGCATCTTTGACCTGATCCGGGCTTTTCAAAAGGTGCTCAAGCGCTTTGAAAATAGCACGGACATTCGTGAGATCGTCAGTGACCGCTTCACCGTGGCCGACAAGATCGAGCACCTGCTGGAGGCGATTCCTCTCGGGGGCCGTGTGCGTTTTGAGTCACTGTTTAGCGATGCGGCCAGCCGCGTGGAGGTCATCGTGACCTTCCTCGCCATGCTGGAACTGATGAAGCTCAACCACCTGCAAGTGGAGCAGGAAGGCATCCTGGGAGAAATCCTCGTCGTGCGCCCAGCTGTGAGCGAAACGGCGCGCCCTCTCGACTTTGGAGGCTGAGCTTGCAGCCCTCTTGGCCCCCTAGCCACCTTGGCTTGATTTCACTGGCCTGAGAATCTGCGGCTGGCACGCTCTAGCGTGCGCCGCTCTTCCTCCGTCAAGCTAGCGAGCCCATGCTCGTTGATTTTGTCCAAGATGGGATCCACCTCGTCTCTCATCAGATCGGTGGACTGGCTACTTGGTGCCCGACGCGCCACCGCCTCCTCATCTTGCTCCACCAAACGCCGCCTCTGCGGCAAGGCCATGGCCGGGCGGCGTACGGCTGATCGGTAGGGACGGCTCCCCGCCTCCCAGCCAGGAAAAATGCCCCCATAGCCCTGAGAGCGAGCATAATACCAGCCCGCGACGGCTCCGCCAAAGTGGGCTAAATAGGCCACAGGTGCCCCACCGCCAGAGAGCCACCCCGGCAGCAGCCCGAAGAGGTCCAGCGTGCCCATGCCTAGGTTGAAAATCAGCAAAACCCTGGCCAGCGACCACAGTCGGAAACGCACCGGAATGACGAACATGAGCAGCAGGCACACCTCCTCTTGCGGCATGGCCACTGCAAAGGCCAGCAGCAGACCCATGATGGAGGCCGAGGCCCCCATCAGGTAGGCATCCCCCGCCACCGTG
>JAIWOJ010000233.1 GCA_020216965.1 Prosthecobacter sp. | reverse complement strand
ATGCCATGAGGATTTCTAGGCTTATGCCTGCCGCTGATTTTTGGAATGACGAAAGCTGCCACATCGCCAGGGATCCCAAACGCCCAGAGAATGCGTCTGGCCTAGAAGAATGGGCGGCAGGGATAGGCATGAAAAAGGTATGCTTTTTTCAAACATCAGGCAGCGAAGGCAGGCCAAAATGGGTGTGCCTAGAAAAGCAAGCCTTCTTAATCTCTGGCGAGGCCGTGAATCGGCATCTAGCCTCTGACAAATCAGATTGCTGGCTGGTAGCGCTGCCACAGCATCATGTGGGCGGCTTTGCCATCCAGGCGCGCGCTATGCTAAGCGGTGCTCGCATCGTCTCGCATTTGGATAGGTGGCAACCTGAGTCATTTTATCAAGCCTGCATGGATAGCAGAGCTACTCTGGTCTCCCTAGTGCCCACGCAGGTGCATGACCTCGTGCATGCTGCGCTGCGTAGCCCACCTAGTCTGCGCGCAGTCATTGTAGGCGGTGGCAGCATGAGTCTAGAGCTAGCAACAGCGGCACGATCTCTAGGCTGGCCTGTTTTGCAGAGTTATGGCATGACGGAGGCTGCCTCCCAGATCGCGACGCAATTGCCCCACGCACCGCACCGACCCATGGCAGTGCTGCCGCATTGGCAGACACGCTTAGATGAAAAAGGAAGGCTGGTGATCCGGGGGCCAGCTTTAGCCTTAGGTTATGTGACCCAGGCTCCTCACAAAGGCTGGCTATGGCACCCCATCGGGCCGGAGCTAGTGACGCGCGACATAGTCGCGCTGAATCAAGATAAGGATCGATGCTGGCTTGAGTTTATCGGACGTGAGATTGGCTTTGTCAAAATCCTTGGGGAACTTGTGCATCTTGCTCCTCTACAATCGAAGCTGAATGATTTGGCGTTAGTCCTGAACATGCCTACACCACCTGTGCTGGTGCCTTTGCCAGACAACAGGCGAGAGACGAAGCTGTTGCTGGCCGCTGAACTGCATCCAAACGCCGACAAACTGCTACACATGTATAATCAAGCGGTGGAGCCTCTCCATCAGGTTAGTGACTTAAGGACAGTCTCCGCGATCCCATATACAGCTCTAGGTAAGGTGGATCTGATCGCGCTGATAAAGGAACTAACGACCGGAGGCTGATTTGGCGCATTTTACCCAGAGATTGTCGTGGCATAGGCAGAGCAAACTCATGTAAAGGGAGTATCATGCGTCTCAAAGACAAAGTCATCCTCATCACAGGTAGCGTCACAGGTATCGGCAAGGCCATCGCCAAACGATGCGTAGCAGAAGGAGCACGCGTACTGATTCATGGCCTGGAGCCAGATCTAGGCCAGGAAACCCTCGCGGATCTGGGTGAAGAAAATGCCACACTGGTAATCAAGGATCTGGCTGAGGAAGATGCGCCTCAGATGCTTGTGGAAACAGTTTCGGGCCGATTTGGCAGGCTCGACGCCTTAGTGAACAACGCAGCTCAGGTCGGACTAGGCAACATACACGACACGGACGCAGCTTGGTTCCGAAGGATGTTGGAGATCAATTGTGTGGTGCCCTATCTGCTCATCCGCGCTGCCCTTCCACATCTGCGAGCTTCTCGCGGAAATGTGGTCAATATTGGCAGTGTGAACGCTTGGAGCGGCGAACCCAATTTGATGCCCTACAGTGTGAGCAAGGGAGCACTGATGACCCTCACACGCAATCTAGGCGACACGCTCATGCGTGAGGATGGGGTGCGGGTGAACCAAATCAATCCTGGCTGGGTGCTCACAGAAAATGAAGCTAAGCGAAAGCGTGAACATGGCCTTTCTGCTGACTGGTATAAAGATTTGCCCAAAGTCTATGCCCCAGCGGGTAGGATTCTCTGGCCAGAGGAGATCGCCGCCTGCGCCGCTTGGCTACTCGCAGACGAATGTGGGCCTGTGAGCGGCCAGGTCTTTGATCTGGAACAGCATCCATTCATTGGGCGGAATCCACCTAAGGACAGCAGCACGATCCCTTCAAAATAGCTCAATTCCTGGTGATCGTTTCGTGCAGATTGAGTAGCACCCTGGCGATGTGTGTCCAGGCGGCGAGTTCTGCCTTGCTCAGATCCTTGGCAATCGGAAGCGCACCTACTTTAAGGAGGGCTTCGGCGGCAGCAGGATCCCTTTGATAATCATTTAGATGCTTCGTGAAGAGCGCTCTTAGCAGCTTATGCTCCTCTTGGTTTGGATTCCGTTGGAGCACCTGCTGCATAGCCCAATCCATGCGTTCCATGGTATCTCCCTGGCACTCCTTTATGATGCGCATCGCAAAGGCCCGTGCTGCTTCGACATAGCTAGGATCATTGAGAAGCACCAATGCCTGCTGGGGGATGTTGGAACGGTTGCGCTCGGCTGTGCATTCTTCGCGGCTAGGAGCATCAAATGCGAGCATCGATGGATGGGTGAACGTGCGTTGCCACCAGGTGTAGAGGCCACGTCGATAGAGACCTTCGCCGGTATCGTTCTGCCATTCGCGCGGAGGAAAATTTAGATTCTCCCAATATTTCTCAGGTTGGTAGGGCTTCACACTGGGCCCGCCTATTTTTTTCACAAGTAGTCCTGAGATAGCTAGGGCATTGTCGCGCACAAGCTCAGCATCAAGGCGGAAGGCACTCTGACGTGCGCACTCGCGGTTGTAGGGATCGGCAGCGGTGAGTTCCTTCGTGGATGTGCTGGCTTGTTGATAGGTGTGGCTGGTAAGGATGAGGCGAATCATGTGCTGAATATCCCAGCCACTGTCCATGAACTCGCAGGCCAGCCAGTCCAGCAACGCTGGATTCACCGGCGGCTCACCTTGGGCACCGAGGTCATCAAGCACCTTGCTAAGCCCGGTGCCGAAGAACTGTTTCCACAAGCGATTCATCACATTCCGAGCTGTGAGTGGGTTCTCTCTGGAAACAAGCCACTGAGCGAGGTCGAGTCTTGTTAGCTCACGGCCTTGGATCTGGGGTTTGGGCAAATAATCTGGCAGCGCAGCTTTGACGACTTCCCCGCTTTCATCCATCCAGTTGCCACGTGGCAGGATCCGCACGGAGCGCTTGTTGATATCGCTTACGGAAACGAGGCACTTGGGCAGTGGATCGTAGAAAGCCTTGCGGGCTGCTTCAGCCTTTGCGACAGCAGCGCGCTCGGATTGATACAGTGGGCTGATTTTAGCGAAGTAAGCATCAATTTGTTGCTGTTGCTTCGCGTTGCGGCCTTTGGTTTTCAGCAGAGTAGCAATGTCTTTGGCAGCTTTATCCCGAAGGTCGGTTTTTGCGGCAAACTCTACTTCCCATGCTTTTTGCGCTTTGATGAAAAGTGGTTCTACCCTAGCGAATGCCTTTTTGGCATTCGCTAACTCTTCGTCGAGCTTTGCGAGCTTCTTTTCATTTTCGGGAGTGGTGACGAGCATTCCATCCTCACGTCTGCCCAGGATCGGCTCTTTGATATCAGCGAAAAATGCACCGAGCTGATAAAAGTCGCGCATCGTTATGGGATCGAATTTGTGGTCATGACACTGGGCACAGCCGGTGGTCTGGCCTAGCCAGACGTTACCTATAGCGCGGACGCGGTCGGTTAGCATGCGCTGTTCGTAGTCCTTCGCCTGGGCACCACCTTCTTCGGTAGTTAGCAGCAGGCGGTTAAAGGCAGAAGCAACGCGCGTCTCCTGAGTCGCATCTGGCAATAAGTCGCCCGCGATTTGCTCGATCGTGAACCGGTCAAAGGGTTTGTTCGTGTTAAAGGATTTGATCACATAATCACGGTAAGGCCAGACGTTGTGTGGATTATCACTGTGATAGCCGATGGTGTCGGCAAAACGGACCTGGTCGAGCCAACCGATCGCCATGCGTTCGCCGTAATGAGGCGATTTGAAGAGTTTTTCGATGAGGCCGGTGAAATCGGAGGCATCGGCAATTGCGGATGGATTCGGAGGAAGAGCGAGGAGATCGAAATAAAGGCGGCGCACCAAGGTGCGCGTGTCAGCACGAGGCGAAGGCTTCAAACCAATTTCGGCCAAACGCTTTTGCACAAGATGATCAATCGGATTCACACCGGCAGGGATTTTCGCTTTGATTGGCTTTTCATAGGCCCAATGCTGCTGGTAGGTGGCACCCTGTTCGATCCACTTTCTTAAAATGGCTTTCTGCTGAAAGGTGAGCCTCTTGTGAGAGTCCGCTGGCGGCATCAGGTCGTTCTCATCTTCGCTGAGGATGCGAGCGATGAGCTCACTTTCGCTAGCTTTTCCTGGCACAATGGCCTTTGCGCTGATGGCCTCATCACGCAGGTCAAGCCGCAAATCGGCCTCACGATGGTTCTTATCTGGGCCGTGGCAGTAGAAACAATTATCGCTCAAAATAGGCCGCACATCACGGTTGAACTCAATTTGGGCAGGAACGGGAGGTTCAGCGGCAACGACGTAGGAGATCCTGAGGAGTAAAAAAACAATACCTGGGGGATGGTTCATATATTCATGCGAGGATGCTTTTGACGACATTTCCGGCTACGCCCGTGAGACGCATGTCGAGCCCCTGGTATTTGAAGTTGAGGCGCTCATGGTTGATGCCGAGCAGATGAAGAATCGTGGCATTCAGGTCATGCACATGGACACCGTCGCGCACGATGTTGTAGCTATAGTCATCGGTTTCGCCGTGGATATGGCCTTTTTTGACACCCGCTCCGGCGAGAAAAAGGCTGTAACAGCGCGGATGATGATCTCGGCCATAGTTGGTCTCAGTGAGCGTGCCCTGGGAGTAGATCGTGCGTCCAAATTCGCCACCCCATACGATGAGGGTATCATCAAGTAGGCCGCGTTGCTTGAGGTCTTTAATGAGCGCTGCTGTGGGCTGGTCGGTGTCGCGGCATT
>JAIWOJ010000232.1 GCA_020216965.1 Prosthecobacter sp. | reverse complement strand
TGGGGCCGAACCAGTAGCAGAAGGGTTGCCCCTCCTTTCTTGCTGCCAGGAAGGCATTAAAATTCGCTGTTACCTCCGCATAGATGCCAGCTTTTGCGGCCTCCAGGGCGGTGCCTTGCTCCACCAGTTTGGTCACGGTTTGTGAGAACTGGTTCACACGCCCGCCCGCCTGCTGGTAGCTGTGAGCCTGCTCTCCATACGGGGCATCCGCTGGCGTGCCAGGGGACCAGACCTTGTAGCTTTTGCCGATGTGGTAGCCGGCGTCTTTCAGCAGCAGTGGATAGGCGGGGATGGCCATGTCCCACTTTGCGCCTTGGAGGATGGCGGCGCGCCCGGTGCGCCAGAAATACTGGCCGGAGAGCAGCGAACTGCGGCAGGGCGTGCAAGACGGCGCGGTGACGTGGGCATTTTTGAAAAGCACGCCTTCACGGGCGATGCGGTCGATGTTCGGCGTGCGGATGATGTCATTAACCGTGCCCTTGCCATCGATCTGCTGGTAGATGCTGGCATAGCGGCCCATGTCGTCCGCAAAGCAGAAAAGGATGTTTGGACGCTGCGCCGCAGTGGCGGAGAGCACAGGCAGGAGGAGGGCAGTCAGAAGGAATCGCATGGCGGGCACCGGAAACGCCCCTTTCCCATGCAGACTTGCAGCCAGCTTGCCCAAGCGGCAGCATCGCCCGTGTGATTGCGGATTATCAACTGCTAGACCTCATCGCGCACAGCCCCCGCGCTCGGATTTGCCGTGCCCAGCGATCCAGGGATGGGCAGGTGGTGGCAATCAAGATCGTCTCAGCCAGAGCCGCTGCTCAGCGCGAAATCACCGCGCTATCCACCGTGCAGCACCCGCATCTCATCCGGCTGCTGGATCATGGCGAGGATGATGGTATCTGCTGGCTTGCGCTGGAGTGGCTGGAGGGCGGCACCCTGGAGGAGGGCGCGCCCCTTTCTCTGCCCGATTGGCTACGGCTGGCGCAGGCGTCCCATGCGGCCCTGGCCGCCCTCCACGGCCAGGGTCTGCTGCATCTGGATGTGAAGCCGGAGAATCTGATGTGCGCGGCGGATGGCACCTGGCGGTTGATCGATTTTGGCGATTGCCAGCCCATGCCAGAAGCCACTGCTCATGCGATGACAGGCAGCATCCACACCATGGCACCGGAGCGCTTTGGCAGCGCCCCGCTGGATGCGCGCACCGATCTCTATGCCCTGGGCTGCACGCTTTTTTTCGCCCTAGCGGGCCGTTTTGCCCATCCTGGGGAGCTGACGCCGCAGGTCATCACCAGCCACCTGCATCCGCCTGATCTGAGGCAGGATGAAGCTCTCTCCGGCCTACCGCCTGCCTGGCGTGGCTGGCTCTTAGGCTTGCTAGAAAAAGACCCCGACCTGCGACCGACGCGGCTGCCAGGGTAAGCCACCGCGTTAGCCCTGGGCGCGCATCTCACGGAAAGCTGCCTCCCATGATGGAATGTGGCTCACGAGCGCATCCCCAGGCCAGGCGGGGAGGTCAAGATCACAGGCCAGCCGCACGCGCTGCAGCCCTGCCGGACACAGCTCCCCAGCTGCTGCGGCCATGCTCTGCATGAGCGCGGCACGATCTTCCACAGCGCGTAGCTTCAGAGAGCCCGTGCGCCTTCCCGCCGCTGTCTGCACCATCCAACTGGCGCGGGTGCGCTGGGCATCTGTGGGGCCGCTGCTGACGACGCTGATCCAGGCAAGATCGGCGCTATCTGGCCGTGCGCGCAGTTCCGCAGCGATGGACCATAGCTCCACGGCGCGCTGGTGCTCCAGGCAGCGCATGAGCTTCGGCACCTCATCCAGCGCGCGCACCAGGGCAGAGGGCGCGCGCGGGTTGGTGGCGTGTTCTGCGCTCAGGGCGCGCAGGGTTTCGGGTAGGCAGGCGTGCAGAGTCGCCTGCTGGTCTAGCAGCGTCTCGTGCATGAGAAAAAGGGCTTCCTCATCGGCGGTGAGAGCTGCCTCCGACTCCAGGCGGGCCCAGGCAGCACGCAGACAGGTGGTGATGCGTCGCCACTCTGCCCCATCCCGCAGCACGGGCATGGAACGCTGGCATTCCCGCAGCGCACGCGCCAGATCCAGGATGGCTGTGGGGGACTCTGGCATCTCTGCGCGGATGCGTGCCAGCGTGCCCAGCGCGCCATAGCGTAGGGCCAGACGGGCAGCGGCGCGTAGCAGGTCGGTCTGTTTTTTCATCCAGTAAGCCTGTGCCCGGCGGCCTACCCAGGCCAGGGCGGCCATGGGGTGGTGCAGCGGAATGCCGCCTGCCTTTAAGGTCTGCCAGTCTGCATCGGTCTCCACTTCAGCCCGCAGATGGTTTTGAAAAGCATCCGCTTCATCGCGGAAAAGCCGCGTGGCCTCTTGCCCTGGCTCCGTGCCGGGTGGATCGCCAGGATAGGGCAGCTCATCGAGGCTGACGGCCAGAGGCTGGGGGGCTGCGATGCCACGCTCTGCCAAAAACCAGGCTGCCACCGCTGCCCGCTGCCGCTGGGCCTGGGGGGCGCGCTCCGGCAGCAGATGCACGGCGAGAGCCGTGAGCCGCGTCGCAGTAGCTAGGCTGCCTGCTTGGCGCGCCGCCGCTGCAGCCTGCATGAGAAGATCCCACTCTAGCGGACGGATCAGCGCGCCCTGCGGACGCTGGCTGCGCTGCAAGCGCCACAAGCTCTGTGCCCAGGGGGCATCCAGCGGCAGAGTATGCAGGGCGGCTACCATCCAGCGGGTGAGCACCCGGCTGGTGACGGGCTGCCAATCCGCCATGGGCAGCAGAGGATCCCGGCCTGGACGCCAGGCTGGGTCCATTTTTTTGAAAATTTCCTCCGCCTTGGCGCAGAGAGTCTCAGGTGGGAAAGACAGCGCTGCCTCTGCCAGCCAGCCCGCCAGCTTGGCAGCGGCATCGCCGCCAGAAAGCGTGCCTGACAGGCGCGATGTGCCTTCTTTTAGCAGAGCACGCAGCTTTTCTGCCACGGGTGCGGGGACATCGGCCCCCTCTTGCAGCAGCCAACCGGCGATGAGCATCAGCACGGGCAGCGCCTGCGCGGGCTCGCGGGCACGGATCGCTTTGGAGGCCAGCTCCAACGGCTCATGTGGGCGTTCTGGTGGGCTGTCTGGGCACATCCAGTGCCGCCACAAAAGGTAATCCGCACGCGGTCCATGCCGTGCGTCCTCGGCCTTCCAGTAGTCCCGCAGCGCACGGCGTGGTGGCTTGCCTGGCTGAGCGCGCCGCCAGGCATCGTGCTCACGGGCGATCTGCCCCAGCGGGGTCGCTGAAACAGGGGCTGGCGGGGCAGGGCGATGGCGTCCTTGGCGATGACCGTGGGCTGGGCGCGGGCGCATGGGGATGGCAGATGCAGCCCTTTACAGACGGCGCTCGCGCACCTCGGCGGTGATCTCTTCCAGGAACTGCGCCACGGGTTTCACCCCTAGGTCGCCTTTCTTGCTATGGCGAACGGCCACGCTCTGGGCAGCGGCTTCTTTTTCACCCAGCACCAGCATGTAGGGCACCTTGTCGAGCTGCGCCAGGCGGATCTTGGCACCGATCTTGTCAGCATCGTCGTTGAGCGTCACCCGTAGCCCAGCGGTCTTGATTTGCTCAAAAACCTCTTTGGCGAAGGCGTCCACCTTTTCACTGATGGTGAGGATGCGCACCTGCTCAGGGGCCAGCCAGGTCGGGAAATGACCGGCGAAGTGCTCGATCAGCACCCCCGTGAAGCGCTCCATGCTGCCAAAGGGCGCGCGGTGGATCATCACCGGGCGGTGCGGTTTGTTATCCGCGCCGGTGTAGCTGAGGTCAAAGCGGATCGGCAGTTGGTAATCCACCTGCACGGTGCCGAGCTGCCATTCGCGGCCGATGACATCCTTGATGACGAAGTCGATCTTTGGGCCGTAGAAAGCGGCCTCGCCGGGCTCCTCACTGAAGGGCACGCCGAGGGTCTTCGCGGCCTCACGGCAGGCAGCTTCGGCACGGTCCCACTGCTCTGGGCTGCCAGTGTATTTCCCGCTATCGGGGTCGCGCAGGCCCACGCGCACACGGTAATCGCTCATCCCCAGGGTATTGAGCACCACTTTCACGAGGGAAAGGCAGCCGAGCACCTCGGCAGCCACTTGATCCTCAGTGCAGAAGAGGTGGGCATCGTCCTGGGTAAAGCCACGCACGCGGGTCATGCCATTGAGCTCACCGCTCTGCTCCCAGCGATACACCGTGCCAAATTCAGCGAGGCGCACCGGCAGGTCGCGGTAGCTGCGCGGCTGGCTGGCAAAGATCTTGATGTGATGCGGGCAGTTCATCGGCTTCAGCAGGAAGCCATCGAGCAGCTTCTCCGCGTCCATGATGCGATCTGCGCCGATCATCTCGCGCCCGGTGCGCTCATTCATCTGCGCGGCGAATTGGGCTGAGCAGGCATCAATGCGCGCCGTCATCTCCGCACAGGAGCAGCCTTCTTGGGCGATCTGCTCAAGCTGGTCCGGCTCCATGATGGCCGGGAACTGCGCATCCTTGTAGTAGGGAAAGTGGCCGCTCGTCTTGTACAGCGCCAGCTTGCCGATGTGTGGGGTGAAGACCTGGCTGTAGCCCTGCTTGCGTAGCTCTTCGCTGATGAAGGTCTGTAGCTCCTGGCGCAGGATGGCACCGTTCGGCGTCCACAGGATGAGGCCCTGGCCCACGTCTTCATCGATGTGGAAGAGCTTCAGTTCCTTGCCCAGGCGGCGGTGGTCGCGCTTCTTGGCTTCCTCCAGGCGCACGAAGTAGGCTTCCAGCTCCTCTTTGCTCTCAAAGGCAGTGCCGTAGAGGCGCTGGAGCTGCCCCTTGCTCTCATCCCCCATGTAAAAGGAGCTGGAGACTGAGGTGAGCTTTACATTTTTGCACTTGCT
>JAIWOJ010000231.1 GCA_020216965.1 Prosthecobacter sp. | reverse complement strand
CGTCTTCTCCTACGGCGAACGCGCTGGCCGTGCCATGCGCGGCAGCGGTGAGATGCCAGACTTTGAGCAACTGCCCCCCATGTTCCGCGAATACCTGCGCGAATGGTTCCGCCAGCAGGGTGAGGATGAGGGCCAGCGCCCCGGCCCGCGCGGACGCCGCGGCCAGAGAGAGGAGCCCGAAGAGGAAGACAAAAAGTTTGAGCCCAACGGGGTCGGCTCTGGCGTCATCATCTCCGCAGATGGCTATATTTTGACCAACAACCATGTCGTCGCAGAGGCGGACAAGATCGAGGTCATCGTCCAGATCGGTGAAAGCACCAAGCGCCACGTCGCCACAGTCATCGGCACCGATCCGCAAACCGACGTGGCCCTGATCAAAATCAACGTCACCGGCCTGCCCGCAGCCTCCCTGGCAGATAGCTCCCAACTGCGCGTGGGTGATGTCGTGCTGGCTCTGGGCGCGCCCATGGAGCTGAGCCGCTCCGTCAGCCAGGGCATCGTCAGCGCCTTAGGCCGCAGCGGCATGGGCATCATCCGTGGCCGCAATATGCCGGCTTATGAAGACTTCATCCAGACGGATGCTGCCATCAATCCGGGCAACTCCGGCGGCCCCCTTGTGGATGCCCTGGGCCGCGTCATCGGCATCAATACCGCCATCTACTCGCGCTCTGGCATGAATGCAGGCATCGGCTTCGCCATCCCGATCAACTTGGCTCTACGCATCGCCGAAGACCTCACCGACGACGGCGAAGTCTCCCGCGGTTATCTAGGCATCCTGCCTGCTGACATTGACGCAGAAACTGCCAAGCTCTGGAACCTCAGCGATGAGAGCGGTGCCATCATCCGCACGGTGAAAAAGAACTCCCCCGCCGCCAAAGCTGGCCTCCAGGTCGGAGATGTGATCCTCGCCGTCTCTGGCAAAAAGATCGAAAATGCCTCCAAGCTGCCCGTCGTCGTCAGCAGCTACCGGCCAGGTTCCGAGATCACCCTGGATATCCTGCGCGATGGCAAACCCATGAGCTTGACCGCGAAGCTGGAAAAACTCACCCCCGAAGTCCTCGCCGGCAAAGATCCCGCCCCTGAAAAAGACGACGGCACGCCTGGCGGTGCCAGCGTGGCGGAGATCATGCCCGGCGTGACCATTCAAAACCTCACCCCAGGCACCCGCGCACGTTACGAGGTGCCAGATGACGTCACCGGCGTCATCATTACCCAAATTTCCCCAGACAGCCGGGCAGCCGCCATGGGGGTGGAGGAGGGAGACGTCATCACCCAAGTGAACCGCAAACCCGTGCGCGCCGTCAGCGAAGCCCGCCAAATGGCAAAGGAAAGCAGCAAAACCGTCCTGCTGAAAGTCTGGCGCAAAGGTGACACCATGCTCTTCATGGTAGGCAGCAACTGACCTACCTGCATCATCCCCAAAGGCTCATCCGCCCGCCCCTACCCTGGGGCGGGCTTTTTTTGGCTTCATGCCAGATGCCGATGTTCCCGTTTGATGCAGACAACCTTGCCTGCCGGAACTTCAGCTTTGCGTTCATTCCGCATTCCAACGCAGCAGAATCGAGCATCAACGTCTGTCAGCCAGGGCCGGACTTCACTCAAATACGCGATGGGGCCACGGGGCACTCCGGCACGGGAAATGCAGTCTCGGAGCAATGTTCATGCCCCTGATAACTCTCGGACCAGCCGCGATGCCAGGGGCAAAACTTATCCAAAATCATGAATGTCAGCAATTTGCCGAAACACCCCTCAATTCCTACCAAACTGAGGCTTCGTCTCCTGGTTTTAGGCAGCCTATTTGTTTCGGAAATCAATAAAGCTGCGGATATTGAATGGCTGAATAATGGCACGAATTGGACCACGGGAGCGAACTGGGTGGGAGGTGTTTTTCCTGCGAATTCCACAACAACCGACATCGCTGTTTTTGGTGCTCAGGGCACAGCAGCGGTAAATCCTGTGCTTTCCTCCAGCAGGAGCATTGCAGGCATTAGCTTCCTGGGCGGCGCTTATGGCTACACCTTTTCTAGCACAGGCGGAGCGCTACTGACGATCGGCTCTGCCGGGGGGATCAACAACGCATCGACCGTCTTGCAGACGTTTAGCGGGCCTCTTGCCATCAGCGCCAGCCAGACCTGGAGCACTGTGGAGGCGACGGGTCAGAGCCTATTCAGTGGCACGGTGGACTTGAATGCCAACGCAGCAACTTCACGCACCCTGACGATCAGCGGCGCGGGCACGACTACTTTTGGCAACATCCAAAACTCCTTCGCCGGAAGCACGGGCAATATCACGATCAACACCACGGGCAGTGTGATTTTCAACGGCACAGGCAGCTACAACGGCAACACAAGGATCATCGCTGGGCTGCTGCGTCTGGACAGCGCGACCGCGCTGCCAGGAGGGATGGCCGCGACGGGTGGGACCAGTGCTCTGCTATTTGATGGTTCAGGCACTGGAGGCGGCGTGATCGGCCTGACGACTGAGACGGGCGACTTTCTGCGCCCCATTGGCACCACGTCTCCTACGTCCTCGCAGGTGGGATGGGCTAGCTCTAAGACCGGCGGATTTGCTGCCTTTGGAGGAAACCGGACGGTGAACTTTGGTGGTGCGGCTGCGCAGGTGACATGGAGCGCAACGGGCGGTGTTTTCGGAGCAGGACTGATCCTGGGGCATTCAAGTTCAGACAGCACGGTCACAGTGGTCAACCCCATCGCCTTAAACGCCGGCATACGCACGATCATCGTCAACGACGGCTCAGCCGCTGTCGATGGAATCATGAGCGGTGCCCTAACTGGAACTGGAAGCTCCATCATCAAGCAGGGCACGGGCACCCTGGCGCTGACGGGAGCGAATACCTTTGGATCAAACATCACAACTGGAACCAATTTTATCACCGTCAGTGCCGGGGTCTTGCAAATCGGCAATGGTGGCACCGCCGGGTCACTCACAAGCTCGGGCACTGGTGACATTCAAAATGATGCAGTGCTGGCCTTCAACCGCAGCAATGCTGTGACCGCTCAGTATGTCATCAAAGGCAGCGGCATCGTTCGGCAAGCTGGCACGGGGACGACGACGCTGACGGGAGTGAACACCTACACGGGCGGCACCCAGGTGCAGTCCGGTGGCCTGCTTTTTGTAAGTCACTCTGCCCTGCCAGACACGGGTGCCGTTTCCGTCTCTGCAGGGGCCATGCTGGCCTTCCGGGTGGGAACCACGCCAGACACCTTCAGCGCTGCGGATCTTGATGCGGCGCTGGCAGGCACCCTGGCGGGCGGTGTGACTTTTGCCTCGGGGGCTCTCCTTGGCATCGACACCACGCCGGGCGACTTTACCTTCAGCACCACCTTTGCCTCCCAGAGCCTGGGGCTTGCCAAGCTGGGACCGAATCGCCTGACTCTGACCGGGGATGCCAACAGTGGCGGCTCGGGCATCGCCCGGCTCTCTGGCGGCGTGCTAGATGTCGGCACCATTAGCGACGGATTGCTGCCCACAGGTGGGCTTTTCTTTTCCGGGGATGCCGTTCTTCAGGGCAATGGCACCTTTACCCGTAGTTTTAGCGGTTCATCGACAGCGGCGGGCAGCAACCAGATCACTGGCACAAATGGAGGCTTCTCCGCACGCGGCGGCACGCTGACGGTGAACTTCGGCGGCAATGCGACTCCCTCCAGCATCACCATCAGCACGGGCCATGCCCGCTTTGGCGGCAACTTTGTCTTTGGCTCTGCCACCGCAGACAGCCGCGTGATCGTGGTGAACCCCCTGAACCTCAATACGCTCACCCGCACCTTTACGGTGAACGCTGGTGTAGGAGGTGACTCCGCCGAGCTCCAGGGGGTAATTAGCAGTTCTGACGCCACGGATGGCATCATCAAAGCGGGGCCCGGGCTGCTGATCCTGAGCGCCAACAATGCCTACACAGGGACCACCACCATCAGCAATGGCACGCTGCAACTGGGCACAGGCGGCACGGCGGGGGGCATCACCTCCAGTAGCGCGGTCATCAATAACGGGATCTTGGTCTTCAATCGCAGCAATGCCACCTCCCCCACCTATCCCATCAGCGGCAGTGGTCAGGTCTGGCAGATTGGCACCGGCGTCACCACGCTGGGCGGGGTGAATACCTATGCAGGCGGCACGACGATCCATGCGGGCGTGCTGACCTTCCTCAATACGAGCGCGCGCCCAGCCCTGGGCAGCATCACCGTTGCCGCAGGTGCCACGCTGGGCTTGGGCGTCGGCACGTCCCCATCTTTCTTTACTGCCCAGGATTTGGACGATCTTTTTGCAGGCAGCATGTCAGCCGTGACCAACGATACCGCCTCACTGGTCGGGATCGATACCACTGCGGGCGATTTTGCCTATAGCAGCAGCATCGCCTCCACCCCACGCGGCTTGGTCAAACTGGCCGCGAACACCCTGAGCCTTAGCGGCACCAATAGCTACACCGGCCTGACGCAGGTGAACGCGGGCATCCTCCGGCTAGACAGCGCTGGGGCCATCCCAGGAGGCATCACCAACACCGGCGGGCAGAGCAATATCAGCTTCAATGGCGGCATCATCGGGTTGACTCCCGAGAGCGGTAACTTCACCCGCAGCCTAGGCAGCGGCTCCGGCCAGGTGCGCTGGCTGCCTAGCGCTGGCGGCGGCTTTGCTGCCTTTGGTGGGGACCGCACGGTGAACTTTGGCGGCAATGCCACGCCGTCTTCTGTCAGTTGGTTCAATGGTGGAACCCAGGGCGTCTTCGGCAGCGCGCTGATCCTCAGTGACAGCACCTCCGATAGCACCGTGACGATCCTCAACCCCATCTCGCTGAACAATTCCAACAGCAACCGCACCATCACCGTCAACAATGGCACAGCAGCGATTGACGCCGTTCTGGCCGGTGT
>JAIWOJ010000230.1 GCA_020216965.1 Prosthecobacter sp. | reverse complement strand
TAGGTCAGGAAGATGGGGCCGGTGTTTGCGCCCAAGGTGTCCACCAAGCGGGTGCGGTCGTCTTCCTTGTCCTGGCGGGTTTTTTCATGCTTTTTGATGACGTCTTTCTCATAGTCCTCCGTATGGCAGACGCCGACGAGGCCGGTCTGGCTGTGGCTGCCGATGGTCTGGCGGTAGAGGTAGAGGGTGCGGCCGCTTTCGCGCAGCAGCACGCCATCTGCCTGGAGCTTCAGGAAATTTTCGCGCGCCTTGGCATAGACCCCGGGCGCATAGGGGTCCACGGAGGGCGGTAGGTCGATCTCTGCACGGTCCACATGCAGCAGATTCAGCGGCTTGTCGTGAGCTAGGGCGTAGGATTCCTCACGGTTGACGACATCATAAGGCACGGCGGCGACATCGGCGGCGTGCTGGGGGGCGGGGACGAGACCTTGGAAAGAGCGGAGGCGCATGGGGCGCGCATGGTTGAGAGATGCCGCCTGAAGTCAATGGCGGCCCGCCCAGGTCATTTCGCTGCCGGTGCGGCCTTTTCCGCTGGCGCTGGGGAAAGCTCCAGCCTACCCGCCAGCTTGCCGTCCGCCGCGTCCCAGACGTGAACATTGCCCTCGAAGCTACCGGCAAAGACCCATTTTGAGTCGCCCGTGATGACCACACAGGTCAGCGCCTCGCCTGCAGCGGGTAGCTTGCGTTCCTTGCTGGCCTCGCTGCGCTGGGTGCCTTCGTGCTTTTTCAGGTCAGTGTGCAGGCTGCACGCGCCCTTGTCGGTGATCACGGCCAGGGTCTTGCCATCTGGCGTCCAATCGATACCGGCAAAGGCCACCTTTTTATCCCCCAGCACCGCGTCTTGCTCGCGGCTGGCGACGTCCCAGACCTTCACCTCGCGGTCCGCCCCGGCAGTGGCGACCTGGGTGGCATCCTGGTTGAAGGCGGCGGCGGTGATGTGGTTCGTGTGGCCCTCCAGGGCGGCCACGAGCTTTAGGCTCGCGGCATCCCAGACGCGCGCCATTTTATCCGCACCGGCGCTCAGCAGCCGGTCGCCCTTGGCTGACAGGCGCAGGGAGAGGACATTGTCATCGTGCGCCTTCCACGTCGCCAGCAGCGTGCCGGAGGTCATGTCAAACTGGCGGATGAACCCCGCACCGCCACTTTCTCCATCGGCGGCAAAGATAGCCTTCCCGCTCGCATCACACACCAGAGCCGAAACGTTGCCCACAAGGCCCTGAGAAATGACCCGCGCAGGCTGGCGTGTGCCCGCATCCCAGATGCTGAGTTTTTGAAAACCACCACTGACCAGCCAGCGGCCATCTCGGCTCCAGGCCAGGGAAGGGACGGGCTCCATCTGCCCCTCTAGACTGCCAATGACAGGCCGGGCGGGCTGGGCCAGGTCCACCAGCAGCACCGTGTTTGCCCGCGCCACAGCCAGGAGCTTTTCATCTGGAGACAGCGCCATGGCCAGCACTGGCTGGTGGGCCGCTGGCAGTGTGCTCAGTTTTACCTGCCGGGGCGCGGGCGGCTCATCAAAGACCGCCGCATCCCAGGCCGCACCGGCATCGATCCAGGCCTTCAGCGCCGCCAGCTCCGCCGCAGCCAGCTGCTTTTTCGGCGGCATGTGCGGGTCCCCCTCCGCCAGGCACAGCTGGTAGAGCAGGCTTTCCGCCGCCTTGCCCGGCTTCACAGGCGTGCCGCTGTCCCCACCTTGCATCATCTTTTCCGCCGTGGTTAGCAGCAGGCCGCCCTTGGCCTTGCCCGGCTTGTGGCAGCCCACGCATTGGTCACGGATCACCCGCAGAGCAGCCTTGGTATCAGCCAAAGCACGCCCCTGGCAAGCGCAGAGCAGGAGGATCAGAGAAAAGGCAGCCGTTCGATGCATCAGCCCATCCATACGCGCCCAGCCAGCGCGGCCTTCAGGCGAAAACTCTGGTGCCTAGTTTGGCGAACAAAGACCGGCAGCTACAAAAACCGGGATGTGTCTGAACGACAGAAAACTTGTTGCGATCCTGCGGCAGACTCAAGGGGGGCAGTGCAGAAACAAGGAGGGTTCGTGGTCATGAAATCACCTGGTCAAATACTTTGGAAACGCGAAGGTTAAAAACTTGCGTGGAACAACGCTCCTGTTCCCCAAGTGTTTTTAAACAACCTCAAGTTTTGCTTTGAAACGTGTCGGTTCCGTCATACACAAAATACGTTCTTTTTAAAATTCTGACACGGCGCTGCTTCTCCCGAACCAGCGCCGAATTTGTCCCCTCCCGTATCGATTCCGCCGACATCTCCCATGCATCCCGAAAACCTCCAGGAGCCAGACCATGAGCACGACCCCATTTCCCCTCCCAGCCACGAGGAATCCTGCAACGAAACGGTCACTTCCGCCCCTGGGTTAGCGTTGGTGAGTTCCGAGTGGGATCAAGTCTGCGCGATCCTGCTCAAAAGACTTGGGCGCGATAACTATGCACGCTGTTTCTCAGGCACGACGGCAAGGATCACCGCAGACAACCGCGTCATCGTGCATGTGCCAAACCCGATCCACCAAGTATGGATCGAGAGCAACTACGCAGGCATTTTTTCCGATGCTGTGGCTGAGGTGCTTGGGACTGCGGCTGTGATCGAATATCAGGTCGCAACTGACGCCATGCGTGCCCTGCCGCCCGATGCCCCCGTGGAAAAAAAGGCTGCACGAGTCATCTCCACCCGGCACAGCACTGAGGAGCGTGCCAGCCCGCATGTGCATGACGAGACACCGGGCATCCGCTCCTTTGCTGAGGCTGGCCTAAATGCTAAATTTAATTTCGACAGTTTCGTGGTGGGCAGCAACTGCAGCTACTCCGCCGCTGTGGCGCGTGCTGTCGCTGAAAAGCCTGGCCGCATTTACAATCCGCTCTTTTTCCATGGCCCGACGGGCTTGGGCAAGACGCACCTGATGCAGGCCATCGGCCAAGAGGTGCTGGTGCGGAAAAAACGCGCCGTGGTGCGCTATGTGACCTCTGAGCAGTTCACGAATGAGTATGTGGAGGCGATCCGCAAACAAACCTTCAGCCAATTTCGGCAGAAGTACCGCAAGGTGGATGTGTTGCTCATCGACGATGTGCAGTTCCTGGCGGGCAAGGACAGCACCCAGGAGGAATTTTTCCACACCTTCAATGAGCTCTTTAATAGCCAAAAGCAGATCGTCCTGGCTAGCGACCGCCCGCCGGGAGAGATCAAGAACTTAGAAAAGCGGCTCGTGTCCCGCTTTGAGTGGGGGCTAGCCACGCAGATCCAGGTGCCGGATCTTGAGACCCGTGTGGCGGTCCTGCGCCGCAAGATGCATGATTTTGACGTGTCTCTGGAGCCTTGGATTCTTGAGTTCATCGCCCAGCGTATCCGCTCAAACGTCCGCCGCCTGGAAGGCGCGCTCATGCGTGTGGCAGCTCATGTCTCTCTGGAGGGGGGCATTATCAGCGAGGCAGCCCTGGCCCAGCTCCTGCATGATGTGATCGATGATGAGCCGACGAAATCGGTGACGGTGGATCGGGTGCAGCGTGCTGTGGCGACGGAGTATGATCTACGGGTGAGTGACCTCACCGGCCCACGCCGCCCCAAGAACATCGCGGAAGCGCGTCAAGTGGCCATGTACCTCACCCGCCAGATGGTGAAGCTCCCCCTCATCCAAATCGGAGAAGAGTTTGGTGGGCGGGACCACGGCACGGTCATCCATGCGTGCAAGGTCGTCAGCCAGCGCATGAGTGCGGCGGCTGATTTTCGGGCCATGGTGGACCGCATTCAGGCAGGGCTGCTGGAGGCATGACCGCGCGTGATCGTCTGGGATTTCCCGTGCCGGGTAGGCGGGCTTTGCGCCGCACGGGGAAGGGGGGAGAATCCTGGATAATCCATCCTGCGCGTGATTGACGAGATGCCTGCCGTCCGTTTGGATGCAGTTCCCATGCACTGCCATCCTCGTTTCCTCCTCGTCCTCTCCTGCACTGCTCTCCTCGGCACCTTAAAGGCGGAGGTGAAGTATGAATTTGTTCCCGGCTTTCTCCAGCCGCCTCCTGGAAGTGAGACGATCGGCAACGGGCATGGTGAGATCGCCGTGGATTCCGCAGGGCTGATCTATGTCAGCGTTACTGGGCCGGAAAATGTTGGCAAGGGCGTGCAAGTTTATAGCAAAGAAGGAGTGTTTCAGAAAGTGCTGCCTTTGCCAAATTCCCTCCACGGGTTTGTGATCCGCAAGGATGAGGGGGGCGAGTTCCTCTTTGGTGCCGTGCTAGCGGAGCAAAAAGTCATCAAATGCACCCTGGATGGCAATGTGGTCATGACCATCCCGAAGGAGTCTTTCCCTGCTGACAAAATCGGTAAGGGGCTGAAACTCACCAACTGCGATGTGGCTCCCAATGGGGATATTTATGTCGTGGATGGATATGGGGCGGATTGGATTTTTGTCTTTGGCCGCGATGGCACTTTCAAGAAGGTCTTTGGGGGCCGGGTGCCCCCGCTGGATCTAGCCAATGCGCACAAAATTTTTATTGATCGCCGCTACGAGCCCGCGCGGGTGATGATCTGCGACCGCGGTCACAAGCGGATGCTTCATACAGATCTGGACGGCAATCTCATCGGCGTCATTGCGGAAAATATGCGGAACCCGAGCAGTGCCAGCTTCCACGGCGATCTGATGTGCGTGGCAGAAATTGCAGGCAATGTCAGCGTGTGGGACAAGGAAAATCAGCGCGTGGCCGATCTAGGCACCAGCCCCCAACCCACCAACACACCAAAAATCGAGCCAAAAGACTGGCAGCAAGGCATCGTGACTAGCCCTCACGGCATCACCTTTGACAATGAGGGCAACATTTTGGAGACCGAGTGGAATCAATGGGGCCGTGTACTGCGCTGGAACCGCGCCAAATGATCTCTCTCAGTCCTCGTCGTT
>JAIWOJ010000229.1 GCA_020216965.1 Prosthecobacter sp. | reverse complement strand
GCCGTCGCTAAGCTCAACAGCGTCGATGTGAATGCCTCCGTGCGCACCTTGGTATCCCGCTGGAACGGCGGCAAAGACAGTCTCGAAGCCTTCGGCTGGAGCCTGGGCGTCACCGGCGAGAAATCACGCTACAAGCCACGCAATGTGATCGTGCAGGTCGTGGGCGAGGATGAGAACTCGAACATCGGTTATCAAGTCGTGGCATCGAACATCCACCTCGAGCTGGGGCGTCGCTACCACTTTGCGGCCCGTGTTTCCTGCACAGGCAAGAACATCACCTTCACCGTGCGTGATCTCGACACGCCCGGCGCTCCCATACAGTCCGCCGTGGTGCCGATGGATATCCGTTCCAAGCTCAGCCTTGGCTCCTCGCAACTCGTCATCGGCGGCCTGAACAAGCGCTCGCCCTCGCATCAATGGGACGGCAGCATTGAGGCCGTGCGCATTGCCACCGGTTACCTTGCCGACAAGGCGCTCAATGCCGATCCTGAAAAATGGAGCGCCGGTTTCGTCATCTGGCGTGCCACTGACGTGCTGAATTCCCAGTTCGCCTGGAGCGGCAGCGACGTGAAGAGCGTCGAGGACGCCGATCCCTTCCGCCAGGCGATGAACGACCTCTGCCAGGTACTGCTAAACACGAACGAGTTCTTCTATCTGCATTGAGGTGCCTTCTTACTTGGGGAGAAGCCCCAACATGGCGCTTCCAGCTTCCTGAATTGCATTTTGCGGCATCGGTTTGACGTGCTTGAGGCCCCCGGCTTAGCCTTTGCCTTTCATGAAAGACAGTCCCCTGCGCACCACAGTCATCGGCAGCTATCCTTTTCCAGGTTGGCTAGAATTTGCAACGCGCCACCTCAATCAATTCGGTGCCGCCGATTTAGCAGAAATGCAGGATGATGCCGCGATGATTGCGATTCAAGATCAGATCGCTGCGGGGCTTGATGTGATCACGGATGGGGAACAAACACGTTTTGATTTCAATCTTTCCTTTTACGGGTTCATCCAAGGCATCTCCCTGGAACCCGAAAGCCCCAGGCGCTTTGGGCCTCCAGCTCATGACCAAAGGGGCAAGCACCAAATCACAGGAGAATTGTGTGCCCCTAGGGGATTGGGTGCGGTTGAGGAGTTTCGTCGGTTGCGCCGCTTGGCTGGGGTTTGTGGTAAGACTCTCAAAGTAAGTGTGCCTGGACCCTACACCCTCAGCGGACGCTTAGCACCGAATGCGCAGTATCCAGATCGTTACGCCATCACGGAGGCGCTGCTCCCTATCGTGCGGCAAGAAATCGCAGACCTTGTGGCTGAGGGGGCGGGTGAGATCTGCGTCGATGAACCGAGCATGAGTTGTTATGGCTACCGAGAGGACACGCGCCGTTTTGTGGACATCTTTAACAGGACGGTCGAGCCTGCACGCAATCGCGCGCGGATATGCACCCATCTTTGCTTCGGAAATTACAAAGGGCATCCTGTGGGGTGGCGGCGCTATGCCCCACTTTTTCCCGCCTTTCTCGACCTGCATTGCGATGAGGTGCATGTGGAGATGGCAAATCGCGAGTATGCGGAGCTGGAGATTATCGGCCAAATCGCGAATCGTATGGATGTGGCTGTTGGCGTGATCGACGTAAAAAGTTATCATATTGAAACGCCAGCCCAGGTGGCTAATGCGGTGCGTGCTTGTCTTGCCTATGCCCCGGCAGAGAGGCTGGTATTTGCACCTGACTGTGGTCTCAGCCAAACGGCGCGCTGGGCGGCGCGTCAGAAGCTGAAGAACATGGTAGATGGGGTGAGCCTTGTGCGCGCCACGATTTAACTGGTATGATCCAACCGCTGCAGAAAGATGACGTCTTGGTCGCGGATATCTGCTCCGTGAGTTCCGCCGACACCAGCTTGCACCTCTGGTGGTTGGGGCAGAGTGGCTTTCTTTGCCAGCAGGCAGGCGCTAGGCTATTGCTGGATCCTTATCTGTCTGACTCGCTTACAGAAAAATATGCTGCGACGGACAAGCCGCATGTGCGCATGACGGAACGCTGCATCGCACCTGAAGCGCTGCCTCCGCTGAAGCTAGTGACTGCCAGCCATATTCATACGGACCACCTGGATGCCGCAACGCTGATACCACTCGCGAGCCAACAGGGAGGGATCACCCTGCTGCTACCACATCCGATCTTGGAGGAAGTGAGGGCCAAACTGGCAGGCGCACCGATTGAGCTCATCGGTTTAGATGCTGGAGAAACCCTGGAATTAGATGGCTGGTGCATCACAGGCGTAGCGGCCGCGCACAACGACCTCAAGCGGGATGAGTTGGGACGCCACCACTACCTGGGCTTTCTCATCCAGCGTGGCGGCTTTTGTCTTTATCATAGCGGCGATACGCTCTGGCATTCTGGCCTCGTGCCTGCGCTGGCCCATGCTGGCTGTGATGTGATGCTTTTGCCCATCAATGGCAACAAGCCTGAGCGGAGAGTCTCTGGCAATCTCAATGGCATGGAGGCAGCAGCACTGGCAAGAGCCTGCGGCGCTAGGCTCGTGGTGCCCTGCCATTATGAGATGTTCACCTTCAACACGGAAAGCCCAGACGAGTTTGTCGCTGCGTGCCAACGCCTAGCACAGCCTTTCCAAGTAATGCGCTGTGGAGAGAGGCTGTGCCTGCCGCAGGTAACCACCGGGCCGTGAAATCAAAGAATCGAACCGGGCTCGTAAGTGGCAGCTTCGGGATGTGCCGAGGTGAGGGTCGCGACGCGCTGGGCGAAGTGATCCACCTGCTCCCCAGCATCCCCAGCATTGGCGCGGCCTTGGGCGATGAGTTGGTCAAAGGCCTCTGGCTTGAGACCGAGGCGGGAGTCGGCGGCAAGGCGGGCGAAAAGGTCGTTCTGCACCACCTTGCCGGTGCGCATGTCACGGGCGACCTGCACAGCGTGTTCCTTGATGGCCTCATGGGCGGCTTCGCGGCCTGCCCCGGCCTTCACAGCCTCCATAAGCACGGTGGTAGTGAGCAGGAAGGGCAGGTAGCGCATCAGTTCCTGCTCCACCACGGCCTCGAAGACCTCCATCTGGTTCAGCACGGTGAGGGTGGTCTCCAGCAGGCCGTCCATGGCCAGGAAGGCATCGGGCAGCATGACGCGGCGGACGACGGAGCAGGAGACATCACCTTCGTTCCACTGATCGCCCGCGAGTCCAGCGGCCATGGCGAGGTAGCCTTTGAGGATGACGTGGAAGCCGTTGATGCGCTCGCAGGAGCGGCTGTTCATCTTGTGCGGCATAGCGGAGCTGCCGACCTGGCCTTTGGCGAAGCCCTCGGAGGCTAACTCATGACCGGCCATGAGGCGTAGCGTTTTGGCAAAGCTGCCAGGGCCGCTGGCGACATGGCAGAGCGTGGAGACGACCTGCATGTCGAGGCTGCGCGGATAAACCTGACCCACGCAATCCAGCGCGGCCTGGATGCCGAGGTGGTGCAACACGCGCTGCTCCAGAGCGCGGGCTTTGGCGGCATCGCCATTGAAGAGGGTGATCTGGTCCAGGCGGGTGCCGACAGCTCCCTTCAGGCCGCGCGCGGGGTAGCTTTGGATGAGGCTCTCCAGCGCTTGGACGCCGAGCAACATCTCCTCCCCAAACATGGCGAGGCGCTTGCCGAGGGTGCTGACCTGGGCGGCGACGTTGTGCGTGCGGGCGGTGAAGGGGATGTCGCGGGTCTGCTGGGCGCGGCGGGCCAGCCCGGCGAGCACGGCGATGCTCTTTTTGCGCACCTCCAAGAGGGCGCGGAAAGTCTGGAGCTGCTCCACATTCTCCGTGAGGTCGCGGCTGGTCATGCCCTTGTGGATGTGCTCATGCCCAGCGAGGTCACAGAATTCCTCAATGCGCGCCTTCACATCGTGGCGGGTGATGCGCTCGCGCTGCATGATGGAGGTGAGGTTGACCTGGTCCTTCACCTTTTCGTAAGCCTCAATGACGCCCTCGGGCACGGGGATGCCGAGGTCGCGCTGGCCCTTCAGCACGGCGATCCAGTAGTCGCGCTCCAGGCGCACCTTGCCCTCGCCCGACCAGAGGGCGCGCATGGCGGGGGTGGCGTAGCGTTCGGCAAGAACATTGGGGATGGAATCAGGCTGGGACATGGCGGGCGGGCGATTTAGGGCAAGGCGGTGGGAATGCAAACCGGAATGCGCAGAGGGCGGTCGGGGCTCATTTGCCGATGCAGAAAGATGAAAAGATGACATCCAGCACCTGCTCGACATCCACGATGCCGACGACCTCGCCTATTGCCTGGAGCGCCTCGCGCAGGTCTAATGCGATGTATTCTGGAGCGAGACCTTGAGCAAGTGCATCGCGTGCAGCCGTGACATGAGCGGCAGCTTTTTCAAAACAAACCTGATGGCGCGCATTGATGGCCACCGGATGATCGCTGAGCAAGGGGCCGCTGCGGAGCACGAGGGCGCGGATGGCATCACGCAGCGCCTCCACGCCGAGCCCTGTCTGGCAGGAAAGGGGCACAGCGTCTGTCGGCCAGCCTGGGGCAGTGCCCAGGTCTGCCTTATTCAAGAGTAGGATGCGACGTGACTCCGCACCTACCGGTAGCTCCACACGCTGATTCTGGTCTGGTGGCCGTGAGCCATCCACGACTTCCAGAATCAAGTCCGCCCGCTCCAGTTCTCGGCGCGTGCGCTCCATGCCGATGCGCTCGATGCTGTCTCCACTCTGAGACCGCAAACCGGCCGTATCGATCAAGCGAAGCGGGATGCCGTGCACTTGGATGATCTCTTCGATGGTATCCCGCGTGGTGCCAGCGGTGGGCGAAACGATAGCTCGTTCAAAACCGAGTAGCAGATTGAGTAAACTGGATTTGCCGACATTGGGCTCCCCACAGATGACTGTACGCGCACCCTGGCTCAGGATGCGGCCTTGCTTGGCGGTTTC
>JAIWOJ010000228.1 GCA_020216965.1 Prosthecobacter sp. | reverse complement strand
GAAAACCGCAGAAATCACTTCCGCAGCCTGGTGCAAGCGCAGAAAGACAAGATTAGCAATGCAGAGCTCGCCCTCGCCCGCCTCCAGGCTGAGGCGAATGCACCATGAATCAATGGCGGCCTAGGCAGGGCTGCGCTCAGCTTGCCAGCAAGGCAAACCCAGCTTAGCCTAGCAGCAATGCTTCAGATCGTTTTCAATGAAATCAGCGCAGCGGAATTGTCCCGACTGCCGACTCAAATCCAATTCCAGCTCCTTGAGGCGCTCAATATCCAGCCTGCTGACATTGAGGACAGCATTTTGACCAAGCGCTTCGGAGTCATTGAGCGCTCTGGCGGGCGCAAGCTCCACCGATGCCGAGCGGGTGACCACCGCATTTATTTCGCCGTCAAAGATGGGCACATCGTCGTGCACCGTGTGCTACACAAGAATACTTTGGCGGATTTTCTCTACCGCAGCAACCTCCCCGGCGGTGGCGAAGATGAGGCGCTGAGCCAGTCCAAAAATTTCTGGCAGCTCATCGATGAAGGAGCAAAGACTTTGAAAATGGCTTGATCGGTTGATCTAGCCTCAAGCTCCAAGCAGGGCGCTCTTTTCGCTGGCCTTGCGCACGGCCTGAATCAGCGCATGGCGAAGACCCATCGATTCCAACTGCTCTAGACCTGTGATGGTCGTGCCACCAGGACTCGTCACCTCATCCCTAAGCACTGCGGGGTGTTTTCCTGTCTCCATAACCATCGCCGCCGCTCCGGCCACAGTTTGAGCAGCCAAATTGAGAGCTACTGTGCGCGGTAAGCCCATCAGGACTCCCCCATCTGCCAGAGCTTCAATGATCGTGTACACATACGCAGGGCCACTCCCACTCAGCCCAGTCACTGCATCCATGAGCTTTTCTGGAACTTCGTCCGCAGTGCCAACTGCGCTTAAGATCTGCTTTGCGAGAGCGGCGTCTTCAGGGCGGACTTGGCTTCCACAGGAAAAGGCGGCAGCGCCACAGCCGACGAGCGCTGGCGTGTTCGGCATCGCACGAATGATGCGCTGCTTAGCTCCTAGCCATCCTTCTAAAGCAGAGATTTTCACTCCAGCGGCGATGCTGATGTAAAGGCGGCTGCCTTTCACTTTGGCTAGGCTAGAACAGACAGCCTGCATATCACCAGGCTTCACTGCCAGGATCACCACCTCGGAAGCCTCTGCCACCTGAGCAGGCGTGCCGATCACGCAGGGGCAGGAAAGACTTTTTGCCAGCCCATCCGCTGCTGCAGGCACCACATCACTGACAGCCGCAGTCAGCGCCTTTTTTCCTAGGGATTGGTCCAGGCCGCGTAGCAGCGCCCCGCCCATTTTACCACAGCCGATCAGTCCGATTTTCAAAGTCATGCCGCTGACGCTGAACGCGGCATGACGCTGCTGCAAGCGCAACTTGTCCACTTGGCAGTGGCTAGATCTTCATTCCTTCCTGACGCAGGAAGTTTTCGACCCAAGTGATGTCGTAGTTCCCATTCTGAAAATCACTTGTGGTCAGGATTTTTCCCTGCAGCGGGATGGTAGTCTTGATGCCTTCCACGACGAACTCACTCAGAGCGCGTCTCATGCGACGAATCGCAATGTCCCGGGTGGCACCCGTGACAATCAACTTAGCGATCATGGAGTCATAGTAAGGCGACACCTCGTAGCCAGAATAGACATGCGTATCCACGCGCACACCGCGTCCACCAGAGGTGTACCAGAGATTAATCTTCCCTGGACTAGGTGCGAAGTTGCGCGCCGGATCCTCCGCATTGATGCGGCATTCGATGCTGTGACCGCGCGCGCCAGCATTCAGCACATGCTCGCTGAGCGGTAAGCCAGCAGCAATGCGGATCTGCTCCTTGATCAGGTCACAACCATAGACTTCCTCCGTGATCGGATGCTCCACCTGAATGCGCGTGTTCATTTCCATGAAATAGAAATCACGCCGGTTGTTGTCCACGAGATACTCGATCGTGCCACAGTTCTCATAACCGATTTCTTTGCAGAGCTTCACCGTTGCATCGCCCATCCTTTGACGCAGTTCATCGCTGATTTTCGGGCTGGGGCATTCCTCAATGATCTTTTGGTTCCGCCGCTGCATGGAACAATCGCGCTCACCCAGATGCACGACGTTACCGTGGGAGTCAGCCACGACCTGAAACTCGATGTGGTGGGGCTTCTCGACCAGCTTTTCCATATACATGGAGCCGTCGCCAAAACACTTCAAAGCCTCCAGGCTAGCTGCCTGGAAGCTTGAGATTAACGTCGCCTCATTCAGCACGGGCCTCATGCCTCTACCTCCCCCGCCCGCTGTGGCCTTGATGATGACAGGATAGCCGATCTTGCGCGCCCATTCGATGGCTTGCTCCTCGTTTTCGATGATACCGTCTGAGCCGGGCGTCACTGGCACCCCTGCTGCACGGGCGGTGGCACGGGCGGTATTCTTATCTCCCATCATGGAGATGACTTTGGAACTGGGACCGATGAATTTGATTTTGCACTGCTCACAGATGTCAGCGAATTCTTCTTTCTCCGAAAGAAAGCCGTAACCAGGATGGATGGCATCCACATTCGCGATCTCTGCCGCGCTGATGATGCGACTGATCTTGAGATAGCTCTCTGTGCTCGGGCCAGGGCCGATGCAGATGGCCTCGTCGGCGAGGTGGACGTGCATAGAATCCACATCCGCCTCTGAATAGACAGCTACAGTTTTGACATCCAATTCTTTGCAGGCGCGAATGATGCGAACAGCGATCTCACCACGATTGGCGACGAGGACTTTACGGAACATGAGAGTGCGGGAGGGCGTGGAGGGAAAACGGGAAGGAAAACATGCTGCCTGCTAGTGGTTAGCTCGGGTGCGTTTGCCCATGAGGCTCGCCCCCGAATCCAGCGGATCAGGCTTTGAGTTCAAACAGAGGCTGCCCATATTGGACGGGCTTACCGTCCTCAACTAACACCCTGGCGATGGTGCCGCGGACTTCTGCTTTGATCTCATTCATGACCTTCATCGCTTCGATGATGCAAACAGTGGTGTTTTCATCCACTGCGTCGCCAATATTCACGAAAGCTTTTTCACCTGGTGCTGAAGATCGGTAGAAGGTACCTACCATGGGACTGTTGATGGTAGGACCCGCTGGTGATGACGCAGCAGCAGGTGCTGGGGCAACAGCCGTCTGGGGCGGGGTCGGCGCTGCAGGTGCCACAGGGGCTGGCGCAGCGGCAATCGCCATAGGTGCCGCAGCCGGGGTGGGAAGATGCTTGAGCAGATCCTTGGCCGCTTCGAGGTCACTGCCACGGCGGAGTTCTAGTTTAGAACCCTGATCCTCAAAGTGAAATAAGGTCAGGTCATTGGCAGCCATCAGGCTGACGATCTCGCGAATGTGGGCGAGGTCAAAATTGGATGATGCATCGGAGGAAGCGGCCTTCGTTTCGGTTTTGGCAGGCTTCTTGGCGGTCGATTTGCGTTTTTCCATTGAGAAGAGGTGGAGAGGATGCGGGGGGAACTGTGCCGAAGCTAGCCTCGCTACCTGGGGTGGCAAGGCTAAAATGGCTGCCAGAAAGTCTCGCCCCAATTTGCAGAGAATACCTATGGTTCGGATTTGCTTCCTCTCCTAGGCACCGTCAGTGTGCATGGATGTCATCTTTGCTACTGAGATTCGCATATTTTAGTTGGCTGTCTCTTCTCGTCGTAACGGCTGAAGGCCACACCATCCGCCTGCTCACGATCGGAAACAGTTTCTCACGCAATGCCACCAATCACCTGGATGAGCTCGCAAGCACCGCCGGGCATTCTTTGATCCACAATGCCCTAGTGATCGGAGGCGCTTCCCTTCAGGTGCATGCTGAGAAGATGATGTTGGCAGGCAAAGACCGTCTCTATGCGAACGGCAAAGACCTTATTGAGAATCTAAAGGCAGACCGCTGGGACTATGTCACCATCCAGCAAGCCAGCATCAAGAGCCACAATTTTGCCACCTTCCAACCACACGCAGGCCTTTTGCACGATCTCATCCAACGACACGCACCGCAAGCTGAATTGCTGATTCATCAAACCTGGGCCTATCGGGTGGATGACCCACGTTTTTCAATCGCAAACGCGCAACCAGGAGAGCCGAAAACGCAGGAAGAGATGTATCATGGCCTCACGATCGCCTATGAGAAGCTCGCTGTTGAATTGAATGTGAGAATCATCCCGGTGGGCGACGCATTTTTTAGAGCTGATACGCATCCTAGATGGGGCTACCGGATAGACCCGAAGCCGTTTGTCCCCCAAACCGCCCAGGAACCACAACTGCCTCTGCAGACACATTCCCTACACATCGGCTGGCGTTGGGCGCGAAAGGACGGTAATACAAAGCTCAGCATGGATGGTCATCATGCGAATCTGGCTGGCGAATATCTGGGAGCCTGTGTGTGGTATGAAGTACTTTTTGGCGAGAGCCCAGTCGGCCACCCTTATGTGCCTAGCGGCTTGAAGCCTGATTATGCGCGTTTTCTCCAAGAAACAGCTCACCAAGCCGTGCAGGCACGCGCTGGCAGCCAAAAAGATGCGTCAGCGAAAAAATAATGCTTTATCGTCACTCGTGACGATTTGGAATTATTTGATCGGCAGACGAAGACGTTGGCCTGCCTGAATGGCATCACCTTTAATCGAATTGTAAGCGCGCAAATCAGCTAATGGCACGCCATGCTTGCGTGCGATGGCACTGAGTGTATCCCCAGGCTGAACGATGACAAAACGGTGCTTAGCCGCATCCGCCGGATGCCGCAAAGGCGGCGGCACATAACGTGCGGGGATCGCACCTAGCGCGTCCGTGATGACGAGTCCGGTAATAACACACAGAATAATAGCTAGGAGGAACTTCATATCTGCTAACAAGCTGGGCTTGGCACGCTTTCCGAAACTATTTTCAG
>JAIWOJ010000227.1 GCA_020216965.1 Prosthecobacter sp. | reverse complement strand
AACGACGGCTCCCTGCTGGAGACCCAGATCAGCAAGCCCGAGATCTACACGGCGAAGGAGGCCGACCTCATTGCGCGCGCCCAAAAACTGCCAGACGGCACGCCCCTGAACCACACGCCGACATGGGCCGCCGCCCCCTGGAGCATCCCCGGCAACATCCGCCATGACTGGCCCCTCATTCAGCGCCGCTACGCCGATCAGCCCGAGGTGCTGGAGGCCTTTGAAAAGTGGGCGAAAAAGCAGATGATCCCCGGCCAGAAGAAGAGCGTCTGGACCTGGGTCAATGGCCGGGCGAAGGCGGCAAAGAAGCCCAAGGCGTCCCCAATGCCCTCGCCTGAGCCCAAGGCTCTGCCCGCTGCGGCCTTCCCGGATGATCCGGCAAGCCTCAAGGCCGTGAAGAAGCTCGGCGGAAGCACGGGGGCGATGCTGATGGAGGACGCGTCAGGAGCGCGCTGGGTGATGAAGAAAGGCGCGAACGCAGACCATCTCCGCGAGGAGTTTTTGGCGGATGAACTTTACCGCCAGCTCGGCGTTCCAGTACCTGAGGCCAGGCTGTATGAGACGGCTGGCGGCCCCGTGAAGTTGGCCCGCTTCATTGAGGGGCAAAGCCTGGCCGATGCTCTGGCGAAGCTCCCCCAGCCTAAGCGCGACGCGCTGCTCGCCAAGTTGCGCGAGCATTTCCACTGCGACGCGCTGCTCGGCAACTGGGATGTCATCGGACTTGGCAAGGACAACATTCTTGTCGATACCGCCGGCCTGCCCTGGCGCATCGACAATGGTGGCAGCCTGCGATTCCGCGCGATGGGGGCGATGAAGGGCGCGGATTGGAACGAGTTCCCCGACGAGCTTTTCACGCTGCGCGACGCCGCCAAGAATGCCCAGGCCGCCGAGGTCTTTGGCGCGCTGCGGCTGCCAGACATCGCCCGCAAGATCGAGGGCGTGGACATCTCCAAGCTCCACGCGCCGGCGGAGATCAAGGCCATGCTCGACGCCCGCTGGAAGAACATGGGCGACCTCGCGACCAAGGCTCTCGACATGGAGCATGACGGTTGGCGCGACAGCTACACCAACGATTTGTGCCGTCACATTCTCGGCCTCCGCAAGGCAGGCATCACAGCGGGCTTGCCTAAGGAGCTGAGCCAGGCCGTGGGTGACGTGATGGCGCGGGATGAAAATGGCAAGCTCTGGGATGATCTACGAGCCGCCAAGGCCGCCGCCGCGACCGCCCCGGCAGACCCCTACTGGTCAAACATCCTCGGCGCCGTGAAGACGCTGAACGCTCATGCCGCCAAGGGTGACTTCAGCTTCAACAAGGCCACGGTGGATGCCGCGCTGAAGCACAAGACCGCCCTGGCCAAGCTGGCAAAGGGCAAAGGGCAGGATGCCCTGATGGCGAGCCACTACCTCAACCTGCTGAGCCACATCGAGGCCGGCGTCATCCAGTCTCAGGCGAAGACGGGCTTCACCCTGCCTCAGTTCAACGCGTGGAAGCCGCCCGCCAAAGCCCCCGCCAAAACCAGTGGCAGCCTGGTCGAGCGGCTGAGGGACTACATCTCCGCCAATGGCGGTGATTACCAGGCCGTCACGGCATGGAAGGATGCTCAGGCGGGGGACTCATGGAACCCTGGCGCTCAGGCCAAGAAAGTCTGGGTGGGCAAGCATCTCAACATCCCAGCCAACAAGGTCTTCTGGAAGGGCATGAACCAGACGGCGACAGCCGAGGCACACCTCAAGGCGTTGGAGAAGCGCTTGGGTGCCTCCAAGGTGGATGCGGCCTTCACCATCCACCACGCCTTTGTTCAGGAGCTGCTCAGCCAAGTGGACATGCGACACAACGACAGGAGCTGCCGAGCCCTGCGGATCATCCGCACTGAGGACAAAGTCGTGGTGCCCACTTATGGGCTGAAAGTCGGCAAAGAGCATGCGTGTCCGCGCGGATTGTGTGAGAGCGGCAGCGTCTTTCACGAGACAAAAGTGTACGGGACCGAAGTCACCATCCAGGCCGTGCCTCATTCCCGTGTGCTGGGCTCCTACCTGATGGAGCGGAACCCTGGCATGGGCGATTGCGGCTTCTTGTCTGAGAGAGAGAATGAATTTCCTTTTGTCGCCGCGGATCTGCCTTTCCGCTATCTTGGAACGCTCGCCAAAGTCACCATCGACCTTGATGCTGGCAACCAAGCCTCCGCGTGGGGACTCTCTCTAAACCACCTCCGCGTCAAGCCATGACCCTCTCCAACGCTCACTTCACCGCCAACGGTTGCCTCGTCACCATAGATGGTTGGATGGCCGATGTCTCCAGCAAGCTTTCTCTCATTGAGGCCGGGCTCTGCTCCGTCGTCGCCTTGGATTTTCAGCGCACGGAGATGGCTGATGCTTTGAGCTGCGCCCCCTTTGGGGACGGGCTGTATGCTTGCGATGACCCCCGGCTTGTCGAGCTGGCGGCCCGATACTGGGACTGGTCCAACTCGGACGGGCACAGCTTTGAGGACATGCCGGTGAGCGTGATCACCGATCCCGTCCAGGCCGCCATCGCCCTCCAGGCATGGCTTCACGCCCACCACTCCGACCGGCATGGCCTCCCTGTCCTTTGACCTCCGCCTGGATGAAATCTCGCCCTCGCTTGCCCGGCTGGGCACCCAGAAGCTGAGGGATCAGCTGCTGATGGGCATGGGCACGGTGATGGTGTCCATGGGACAGCGGGCCTTTGATGAGCCTCAGCTCCGGCCAGCGCCTTGGGCAAAGCGGAAGAGCCCCAAGGGCAAGCATCCGCTGCTGATCAAAAGCGGCGACCTGCGCCAAGGGCTGCACCTCAGCAAGGCGGGCAGCGACACGGTGCGCGTTGGCTCGCCCGCGCGCTACGCGGCGACACACCAGCTGGGCCGCGACGCCATCCCGCCGCGCCCGTTTTTTCCTGTCTTGCAAGACCAGCTCACCGGCCATGCCCGCGCGGAGATCGGAGACGTGATGACGGCCCTGATCGGCAAGGCCGTGTAGGCGCACTCGCACAGAGTGCGGGCTACCGCCGCTGCCAGGCTCTCCGCTCTGCGCCCGGTGCTCTTAGCTGAGCCAATGCCCCAAGAGACCCTGAAGCTCCTCACCGTCCGCATGCCCGCCCCGCAGTTCGATCCCGCCCAAGGCGCGGACGGGCTGCCCAAGCGAATTAGAGTGCTGGCCTGGGGGCGGAACGAAACGACGCAAGGCCCGGTCATCGTCAATGAGACGACGGTGAAGCTGCTGCCCGCCTATAACGCCGCGCAGAACTGGGACCGGCCTTATTTCGACTTCGAGCACAGCTCCATTCCCAGCTCGCCCACCTACCGGGGCGAGCCCGTGAAGATCGCGGCCACCGGTGAATTCCTCGACAAGGGCGGCGTGGAGATCGTGCCGGGTGAGGGCGTGTACATGCTGGCGGGAAGCTACACGCCAGAAGGGGCCGCGCTACTCCCGGCAGGTCACTACCCGGACCTGAGCCCCGTCGTGAAGGTCAATGCGCAGAACGAGCTGATCGGCCTGCACTCCTGTGCCTTCTGCCGCCAGGGGGCCACGGTCGGCCTGATCTTCCTCTCCATCTCCACCACCGCCAAACCCGCCTCCATGGATAAGAACAAACCCCAAAACGCCGACGAGCTGATGAAGGTGCTCGCCGAAACCCTCTCCCTCTCCGCCGATGCCACGCCGGCGGACGTGCTCACCGCCCTGATGGCGGCGCTGGAGAGGCCGGAGGCCGCTCCCGCCAATGAGGAGGTGAGGCAGCTCACCGCCAGCGTGAACGACCTAGTCAAGATGGTGAAGGATCAGGGCGACACCATCAAGCTGCTCTCCGCCGCGCAGGAGGCCAGCGAGCGCGGCACCATCATGGCCGCCGCCGTGCGCGAGGGCAAGGTGGTCCCGGACATGGCGAAGAGCCTGCCCCTCGACCAACTGAAATTACTGTGCGCCCAGCTGCCCGTGACGGTGCCGATGGGCCAGCGCCAGACGGATGCCACCCTGCTGCTCTCCGGCTCTCCTATCGTCGATCCCGAGCTGACCAAGCTGGATGCCGAGATGGGCATCACTGAGGAGGATCGCAAGAAGTTCCTCTGACACGCCTCCTGCTTTTCACTTTTCACTAAACTCTTTTCCCTCCTCCGCCCATGGCCTCCAAAGTCGGCATCTTTCCTCTTATCACCCTCGCAGGCACGCAGCCTGCCAGCCACCACAACCCAGAGTCCAGCGCGCCCGGCCTGCCGGTGAAGGCCGCTGAGATCATCTACCAGGGCTGCATGGTGGCCTATGATCCAGCAAACTCCCAGGCCCAGTCCGCCGATCCCTCCATGCCTGCCACGGCCATGGTGGTGGGCTTTGCGCCCGAGACCCTCGACAACACCCTTGGTGCCAAGGGTGCCAAGACTGTCAGGCCTCAGGCCGCCGTGGGCCGCGTGAAAAACGATGGCAACGTGACGGCTGCCCACCTCTTCAAGCGTGTGCGCGTGGTCGATGACCATACTGTGGGCGTGCCTACCGGCACTGCGGCAGACCGCGACGCAGGCATCCTCGTCGGCCTCGATGGCGACCACTGCTTCGTGGTCGTCTCGCCGGAGACGGCCAGACGCGGACCTGTGGCCGTCACGCTGACCAGCACTGACGCCACGGCTGGCGCCGCCGCAGACCTCACCGCCCTCAAGGCCGAGGCCGAGAAAATCGGCGACGACGTCCGCGCCATCCACGCCGCCCTCATCACAGCCGGCATCATCGCGCCTGCCGCCTGATCCCTGCCCGCATTCACCCTCGCCTAACATCCGACTCCTCGTTTTATGCCGATTGACATCAACTCCGCCGCCGCCCGCCTCCGCCTCCGTGAAAACTGGAAGGTGGTGACGATGAAAGCCTTTCACGCCGCGCCCAAGAGCGTGGCCGCCCAGATCTGCCAGAAGGAGAGCTCCTCGGCCGCGGTCGAGGTGTATG
>JAIWOJ010000226.1 GCA_020216965.1 Prosthecobacter sp. | reverse complement strand
AGAAGACGGTGACGACGCTGGGTAGGATCTTATCTACCACGCTGGCGTAACTCATCTGTAGCTGGCCTCCCGCAGGCAGCGGGGAGGTATCTTTTTTCAGGCGGCCTTGGAATTGCTCAGGGGTGAGTTTGACCTCAGGTGCCTTGTTGTCTGCGTGCAGCAGGTGAACCCCGGCAAGGATGCCTGAGGCGGCAACAACAGTGAGGGGGAGTGTGAGGATGGTTTTCATAGGATCAAATGGGGGTGTTGTGCGATCGTGAAACGCAGGCGGATATGACGGGCTTCTTGGGTGGTTGTTGAAAACTATTCTGCATACAAAAACGGGCCTCGGCGGCGTTTTGGGCGGCTTTTTCTCAGGCGGATGAGGCTTTCAGGGCAGCCTGCATGAGCTTTTCCTGCGTGGCCTCCGCCCGGCTAAAGCTGCCGCTGATCCGGCCATTTGCCAGCATGAGGATGCGGTCGCTCATGCCGATGAGCTCTGGCAACTCGCTTGAGGCTAGCAAAACGGCGCAGCCCTGGGCCGTGAGTTGATTGACCCATTCATAGACCTCCAGCTTTGCCCCGACATCAATGCCACGCGTGGGTTCATCCAAAAGGATCACACGCGGAGAGGTCAGGAGTGCTCTGCCAATCACGACCTTTTGCTGGTTGCCGCCGGAAAGTCGGCCCACGATGGCGTCGAGGCCGCTGGCTTTGATGCGCAGTTGGTCAAACATGGCGCGGTTTCTCTGGGTCTCTAGGCGAGCTTGGATCAGGGCATTCTGCGTGACCTCAGCAAGGCTGGAGAGACTGAGATTGAAACCGATGCCCTGCTCAAGCACGAGGCCAAAGCGCCGCCTGTCCTCACTGACGAGCGCCATGCCTGCGGCTAAGGTCTGCTCTGGACCGCCCTGAGGCAGCTTTTTCCCCGCCAGGGTCACGGTGCCACCACTGCGCCGCCCCCAGGCGCCGTGCAGGTGCATCAGCAGCTCTGTCCTGCCCGCACCCATCAGGCCACCGAGGCCCAGCACCTCTCCCTCATGCAGGTCAAAGCTGAGGTCGTGCAGCCGGTCGCGGCCACTTGCATCCTTGACGGATAGCTGGCGCACCGAGAGCAGCACCTCACCTCGTGCAGGGCTGCGGCGTGGGAAAAGATCCTTTAGCTCGCGGCCCACCATTTGGGCGATCACCTCGCCTTGGCTCGTCTCTGCGGCCTTGCGCGTGCCGATGCTGCATCCATCCCGCAAGACGGTGATCCGATCTGCAATGGCAAAGACCTCCTCGAGCTTGTGAGAGATGTAGATGCAGGCGATGCCCCTGCGGCGCAAATCGCGCAAAATCTCGAGCAGCACCTGCACTTCATGCTCCGCCAAGGCGGCGGTGGGCTCATCGAGGATGAGGATCCGCGAGTTCTTGCCCAGCGCTTTGACAATCTCCACCAACTGCTTCTGCCCCACGCCCAGGCTGCCCACAGCCGCTTCTGGGTTGAGATCCACCTGAAAGCGATCTAGCAGCGCCTTGGCCTCCCGGAACATGCGCGGCCAATCCACCAGCCCCCCTGAGCGCCGCGGCTCGCAGCCCAGGAAGATGTTTTCTGCCACCGTCATTTCATCCACCAAGGCCAGCTCTTGATAGATCACTGAGATGCCTGCGCGCGTCGCATCGGCGATGCTGTGGAAGCGCGCTTCCACACCACCTACCTCGATGCGGCCCTGGTAGCTGCCGTGCGGATGGATGCCGGAGAGCAGCTTGATCAGCGTGCTCTTCCCCGCGCCATTCTCACCGCAGAGGGCATGGATTTCCCCCTCGGCGAGGTCAAAGGACACATCGCTCAGGGCGGTGACCCCAGGGAACTGCTTGATCAGATGCTGCGCGCGCAAAACCATGGCGAGGGGGATGCTGGCAGAAGCCACCCCAGATGCAAAGCCTAGCCTGCGGAAAAGCCAAAAAGCCGACCATGCCCTGTCACGCACCCCCCTCAGCCAGATTTTGGGCGGGCGCTGTCAGGCGGCGCTTAGGTCCTTCATAGATGTCGTATAGCTCCTGATGGGCGCGGTGAGACATCAGGCCGTCCCGTTGGTAGTAGTCTGCCACCCAGGTCAGCAGGAAGCCCAGATTGGCATCCTGCTCCTCTTGGGTCTGATACTTGTGCGGCTCATGCGGGCGCTGACGGCAGTGAGAAAGACACACCTCTAGGCCGGGGTCCAGGAAGATGAGTTCCGGCCGCCAAGGAAGGGCAGCCTGCACGAGGTCGGCGTAGCAGCCTTCGAGGATCCAGGATTCATGCTCCGCACAAAACCGCTGCACCCAGGCGATCCGCTCTTCACTCGGTCGTTCCTCCGTGCCTGAGGCCCAAAACACCTGATCCAAATCCAGCACCACCGCTGACGTGCCAGCGGCCAGACGTCGCGCCAGCGTGGTCTTGCCCGAGCCGGAATTGCCGAGGATAGCGATTTTCATAGGTTACCTAACAGACAGATGATCGACAAATCGCTGGCTTTGTCAGCCGTTGGATGCCGGAGGACGAAGTTCCCGGTCGTCGAGACATTCTTGTCCTGGCGAACGTTGCCATCGGGTTGGCAGGCAGGAAGCTCTATCATCGGGCTGCGGAAAAGAAAAGCCGCCGGATTGGGCCCGGCGGCTTGGTGTGGGGAATTGGGGGGGGACGCGAGCTTACTTTTTGCCCTTGAGGTCGTTAAACATCGCGAAGGCTTGGTCGGGCGTCAGCCCTTCATGCACGACGCCACGCACGGCTTTCATCATCGCCACGGGGTCTTCGCTCTGGAAGATATTGCGGCCCATATCGACGCCGCTGGCACCCTGCTGGATGGCATTGTAGCTCATCTTCAGCGCATCGAGTTCTGGCAGCTTTTTGCCACCGGCGATGACGATCGGCACGGGGCAGCAGGAGGTGATGGTGTCAAAGCCCTCGTCGGTGTAGTAGCACTTCACCACATGCGCCCCAAGCTCGGCCATGATGCGGGTGGCGAGGCGGAAGTACTGCGCGTTGCGGGCCATGGCGCGGCCTACGGCGACGACGCCCATGACGGCGATGCCGTAGCGGGCACCGGCATCCACGAGGTCCGTGAGGTTTTTCAGGCTCTGGCGTTCGTAAGCGCTGCCGATGAAGACCTGCACGGCCAGCAGGCTGGCATTCAGGCGGATGGCTTCCTCAATGTTCAGCGCGGTGGATTCGTTGGAGAGGGGCTCAAAGCCTGGGCGGCCAAACTTGATCTTTTTGCCGTCGAGTTCGCCTTCCCACTCTTCAAAGGGGCTGACCATGGAGGTGCCACCACTGGCGCGGAGCGCGATGGCTTTCTGGGTGGAGGCAGGGATGATGCTGCGCTGGATGCCACGGGTAAGCATGAGGCAATCCGCGTAGGGCTCGAGGGGCAGGATGGTCTGGTCCACACGCTCAAGGCCAGTGGTAGGGCCCTGAAAGTAACCGTGGTCAAAGGCGAGCATGACGGTGCGTCCATCCTTGGGATTGAAGACGCGGCTGAGGCGGTTTTTCAGCCCCCAATCGTACTGATGAGAGCCCTTGAGGAAAAAGCCTGGGGTCTGCTGGGGAACGTCCAGGAAGTATTCTTTTTCCTTTTTGTCAGCGGCGGAGGTGGTGATGTCGGCCATGGTGGTCGTGGATGGGTTGGAAGGGTGAGAAGTCAGTCTTATTAGCCAGTGCGGCGCTCTGTGCCATAGCGGGATTGGCGGGAGTTGTGTCGGATTTCGCAAATTTGATGAAGCAGCAGAGCGCCCGGCAGTAGGGTTCAGTCCTCGGAGCTTCGCCAGAGGAAAGGAAATTCGACAAAGTTCGCATCATCGGCGAATGGCAGGCGTTCCATCCTTTGTTCATGCACCTTTTTCTCAAGATCATCCGCATCATCCTGCCGCTCAGCATCCTGGCGGGCTGCGGGTGGTGGGTGGTGTGGCTGATCTCCCACCCGCCTGCTCAGGAGCAGGTGACGGCACCGGTGAGCCTGGTGCGCGTCGAGGGCACCGTTTTGCAAAAGACCCGGTATGAAGTGAAAGTGCGCACCCAGGGCACGGTGCAGCCGCGCACGCGCAGCACGCTGCTGCCAGAGGTAGGTGGGCGTGTGGTGGAGGTCAGCCCATCCTTTCGGCCTGGAGGTTTTTTTGAGAAAAATGAGGTCTTGCTCAGGCTAGATCCTACTGACTACGAGGCTGCTGTCATCATCGCCAAGTCTGAGGTGGCGCAGGCAGAGGTCGTGGTGGCAGAGGAAAAAGCCCGGGCGGAGCAGGCAGCGGAGAATTGGCGTGCCTTGGGCCGTTCTGGCAGCCCGGCACCGTTGGTGGCGCGTGCGCCACAGTTAGCGCTGGCAGAGGCCAATCTTGCCGCAGCCAGAGCACGGCTCAGCCGCGCGGAGCGTGATGTGGAGCGCACCATCATCCGTGCGCCCTATCAGGGCCAGGTGATGGAGCAGGGCGTGGATGTCGGGCAGTTTGTCTCTCAGGGCACGGTGCTCGGCCGCATCTTTGCCGTCGATTATGCCGAGGTGCGCCTACCGCTGCCTGAGAGGGAAAGTCGGTTTCTGCGTTTGCCGCTCCCTTTCCGTGAAGGGAGCAGCCAGCCTGCGGCCGGGGTGGTGCTCACAGCCACCATCGCGGGGCGTCAGGCATCTTGGAAAGGGAGCATCGTGCGCGTGGAGGGCAGTCTAGACGAGCAGACGCGCCAAGCCATCGCTGTGGCGCAAGTCATGGACCCTTATGGCAGCGGTGCAGAGGCAGGTGCCCCACTGAAAATGGGCACCTTTGTTCAGGCGGAAATCACCGGTGATACCTTGGAGGATGTGTATGTGATCCCCAGACAGGCCGTGCGCGCTGGCTATGAAATCATTCTCATTGAGAGACCACAAAACACCTTGCGCCGCCTCACCGTCGAGCCGCTCGCCACCCATGATGAGCACATCGTCGTTTCTGCCACGACGGGCAAGGTGCCTCCGCCAGGGGCCGTGCTCTGCCTGAC
>JAIWOJ010000225.1 GCA_020216965.1 Prosthecobacter sp. | reverse complement strand
CACGGTGGCGAAGGCCTGGCGGAAACGCACACCCTCGGCGGCGAGCCGGTCCATGTGGGGCGTTTGGACGATTTTGTTGCCGTAACAACCAAGATCGAACCAGTTCTGGTTGTCGGTGATGAGCAGCAGGATGTTTTTTGGCGCAGAGTAGGCTGGGCCGCATATTCCGGTGAAGAACAAGAAGAGAGAGGTGAGGAGGTTTTTCATGACGAGACGGTTGGGCTGACAGAAAAAGGGGGGCAGAAAAATTCAGAAACCAATCTTTCTGCCCCCTATGTTTCTGTCAGCACTCAGGAACCAAGGTTTGGATGGTGACACGGCGACGCCCGAGGTTGGCCCAGAGGAGGCTTTCGATATCGAGATGGTTCACCATGCTCTGGATGTGCTGCCGGAACCTTTCCTGACTGTCATCACTCTCAAAAGCAGTGAGCTTGAAGGCGGTTTTCTCCGTGACGAAGCGTAAGTTTTGATTGCCGAGGGTTTGTTGCTCATAAAAGACGGTGGTCGGGCGGATGACAGACTCTTCGCCACCGCAGAAGTGGGTGATCGCTTCTTCATACAAGCCAAGGTCCAGGCAGGTGCCCCAATCATTGAGCAGGTCCGAGAGGATGGAGCGGAAGATTTGCGCTCCTGGGACACTTGTTTTCAAGCCTTCGGTGACGATGTGAAACTGATGCCGGTCGGCATGTCTGAGCTGATTGTTCACATACTCGCGCTGCATCTTTTCTGGACGCACATTGATGAGCAGCCCGTGCCAGAGTTCGGCCAGCATGAGGTAGTGGAGCAGTTGGGCCTTGTGACGGGCGGTGAGCGTTTCCACCGTCTTGAACTCGAAAACACCACCCATGTGGATCAAGAGGTCCAGGTAGTAGAACTTCCTGAAGGTGCCATGACTGACCAGGATCGGGGCTTCGAGAATGGCTTCGGGCCATTGGAGAGCAAGAGCCTTCTTGTAATGCTTTTCATCAAAGAACCGTCCCAGTTGTTTTCGGATCGCCAAAACGCCCGCAAAGACCTCATAGGACAGCGGACCAAACGCAGCTTGATCAAGCGGTTGGTAGGTGTGTTGAGGCGTGATTGGCATACAAAATCTAGCTGACAGAAAAAGGGGGCAGAAATATCTGGATTCTATCGGGTTTCATTCTCTGCCCCCATCTTTCTGTCAGCTCTTTGGGGCTAGGGTTTCTTTTTCTTCGCTTTCAGCGGGAACTCGGCGGACTCGGTGTGCGACTCTTCGAGGAGTTTTTCGATCTTGGCGAGGATGTCGGGATGCTGCTGAGCGATGTTTTGCGTTTCACCGATGTCCGTGGCGAGGTTGTAGAGCTCAATGGGCTTGCCTGGGGCGCTGCGGTAGGCTTTCCAATCGCCTTTTCGCACCGCCTGGGCAGGTGCGGCTTCCCAGTAGTGATGGGAGCGGGTCTTCTGGCTCCCGGGTTGACCGAGAAGAGTGGGCAGAATGGAAACGCCGTCGATTTCTGGCGGAGCAGGCACGGCGGCGAGTTCGGCGAAGGTGGGCAGCATGTCGGCGAAATCGGAAACGTGCTCGCTGGTGCTGCCGGGGGCGATGCGACCTTGCCAGCGGGCGATGCAGGGAACGCGGATGCCGCCTTCACGCAGGGTGAACTTCAAATCTCGCAGCGGGCCGTTGCTGTCGAAGAACTCAGGGTCTTGCCCGCCAGCGGTGATGGGGCCGTTGTCGCTGGTGAAGATGACGAGCGTGTTTTGCGAGAGGTTCAGTTCATCCAGCAAATCAAGGAGGCGGCCCACATCGCGGTCGAGCCGGGTGATCATGGCGGCGCGCACGGCGCGGGGCTGGTCCTGCGGGCAGTAGGTCTTGCTGCCCTCAAACTTTTTCGGCTCCGGCCACTTGCCGCGATACTCGGCGAGCGAATCCTCCGGCACCGTGACCTCTGCGTGCGGGATGGTGAAGGCAGCGTAAAAGAAAAACGGCCCGTCCTTGTGCCGCCGGATGAAATCCAGCGCGAAGTCCACGAACAGATCATGCGAGTAGGAGCCGCGTTTGCCATCCTTGTTCTCCAGCAGCTCGATGCGCTGACCATTGCGCCAAAGGAAATCCGGGTAGTAGCCATGCGCGTGGGTTTGGTCCAGGTAGCCGAAGAACTCATCCATGCCCTTCTGCCACGGTGCGCCCGTGGTGTCGTGATCGCCCAGCGCCCATTTACCGATGCCCCCCGTCTTGTAGCCTGCGTCTTTGAGCATCTGAGAGAGCGTGAAGTCCTCCGGGCGGAGAGGAATCTTGCTGTTGCCGCGAATGTAAGCATGACCGCTGTGTTTGCCGGTGAAGAGCACACAGCGGGAGGGATGGCACGATGGCGCGCCTGCATAGTGCTGCGTGAAACGCATGCCCTGGGACGCCATGGCATCAAGGCGCGGCGTGCGGATGAGCTTTTGCCCGTAGCTGCCGAGGTCACCGTAGCCAAGGTCATCGGCGAGGAGGTAGAGGATGTTGGGCCGTGACTCAGAGTTTCCTGACTGTGGGGCTTCAGCGCCAAACACGAGTGTCTGGCTTACCAAAAGTGCGCTAAGGATGCTGCGTTGGAGGGGCATAAATTGAAAAAAGCGGTGATGATAAACCTTCTCTTGCCGACAGGTATCAATCTCTGAATCCGCAGTTCATGCAGAGAAGGGGGGCCGCATCACGGGGAATCCAGGTTCATGATGACTTATCCCAGCGCAGGCGGCGGAGCTTCAGGGACTGGAAATCGCCGAGGTCGCTGATGAACCACTGGCCTTCGTGGTGGATGATTTCGGGGGCCTTCAGCTTCAGCGTGGCGATGAGTTTGGAGCTGTCGTTCACGCCGAAGTCGTCCGGCGTGGCGGAGCGATAGACGTAGGTCTTGCCGTCATCCGAGGAGGCGCGGAAGAGGTAAAAGAAGCCGTCGAGGGCGACGACGAAGGGGCTCTCTGCGCTGATGGGCCCGCTGCCGCCGGGGCCGCCTTCGTTGACGTTTTTCCCTGGCGTCCAGGTCTTCAGGTCGGTGGAGGTGCGGAGCATGACGTAGCCGCGACCGTCCTTCGTGGAGATGGTGGAGTAGGCGTGCAAGACGTCGCCGATGGGCAGCACCATCACATCGCGCCCGCCGTCGGCGTAGAGCAGGTTTCCATCCGGTTGGGTGCCGCGCCGGGTGAAGGTGCGCCCGTCCGGCGAGGTCATGAGCCGGATGCCGTTGGAGTTGTAGAAGCAGAGAAACTGCCCCTGCCACTCCAGGAAATGCGGTGCCTGGATGACTTCGCCGGGCCATTTGGGGGCCTCTCCGGGGGCGAGCGCGGAACGAACGGTGCCGCTTTCGAGGTTCGGGCCGGTGCGGGCGTTTTCGCCCCAGGCCGGGGCCGCCCGGGCTACGATGCCGAGGGGCTGCCACGGGCCTTTTTCGAGCGATTCGCCCTCCCAGCCGAAGAGCACCCGCCCGGCCGCGGTGCCGCGCAGGCAGGCCCAGAGCGTCCAGCCGCCGTCGGGCCGCCGCAGGAAGCCGTGATCGACGATGTGCTGCTTCTTCGGGTCCGGGCCGCGCATTGGGCCGAGATCGGGCATGTGGCAGAGGTCCCAGGGATCGCCATCCGGCACAGGCACGCGCGGGATGGTCTCGGCAGCGGCGAGAGAGGTGGAGCCGAGGACGAGGCAAATCAGCAGGGTTTTCATGGCAGGTGGGGCGCGTGCGGAAGGGCCGCGTATTTATCCTGGATTCCGAATTTTGAGGGAACAAGACAGTAAATTGCAAAACCACTTATCTCCTCGTCCTGGCGGACGAGCCTACAATCAGAAGTAGGCGCATTCGCCAGAATGCGGAGGTTTTGCAATGGGCTCATGAACGTCCCGAGGAAAGTGATGTGCGGAAGTTGGGTTCATTTCAGCACGGCATCCAGCCACTCGTAGGCGGCGAGGCGTTCGGGCTCGGGGAAGTCGTGGCCGCAGTCCGGGGTGCGCAGGACGAGGCGGGGCTCGCCGAAGAGGGCGTGGACTTCGCGGGCGGCGGCGAAGGCTTTGCGCACGCCGCCGAGGTCGAAGTTGCCGTCGCCCGCGGGCGAGTTGGAGAAAAAGCCGCGCGGGGCCAGGGCGGCGAGGATTTCATGGAAATCGAAGGGGATCTTGTCAGGGGCGTTGCCATACACGTCGCGGATGCGGGGCATGTAGCGGTCGCTGGTCCAGCCGGCGACCTTGCCGCCGTAGTAGTCTTGAAAGGGGGTGAAGCCGCAGCTCGAGACCACGGCGCGGAGCCGCTCATCAAAGGCAGCGGCGGCGCGCAGCAGGCGGATGTAGGCCTTGATGCCCTGGGCGGCGGCGGCGAAGTCGTCATCCGGCGGCAGCAGGCTGCGGTCCTGCTTTTGCGTCACGGTCTTCTTCAGCCAGTAATAGACCTCACTGCGGCCACCGCTTGCCTTGCGGTCGCTGAGACTGCTCTGCTCCGCCTTCACCAGGGCCAGGCGGCCCCGGCCAAAGAAGGCCACGCGCAGGTCATTGAAGGTACGGGCGCGGCGGTTGTAGGCCTCCGCCGTGGCGGGGATGGTCAGGTATTTGCTGCCGTTCTTCGGAGTGATGGTGATGTCTCCGAACGCCCTTGCGATGCCGGGGCTCACCACCTTCACAAACGCCGCCTCCTGCGTGCCCCGGCTGCTCACGCCCTCCGCCGCGCGGGCCAGGTGGCCGCTGCGCTTGGCACCCAGCCGGTCAGCCGTGTCATGGCGTGTCTGCGCCAGGGTGGTGAGGTGCTGCCTGGTCAGTGTCTCGGCATAGCTGCCGATGCTCTTGTGCAGCTCCGTCGTGTCCGTCAGCGCGCCGCGCAGGCGTCCCAGCAGCTTGATGACCTGCTCATCACCGGAGACGTCGATCTGGAGGGAGATGCTCATGCGGCAAGGAGGTCAGCAAGGAGCTTGCAGCGGAGGCGCAGTGTGGCAGCTTGAGTCATGTCATGGTCCGTCTCGGACGTTTTAGAAGGGGACTCTCTCACGGGAGGTGCATCAATCGCCATGACAACCAATCCACGACGGTTG
>JAIWOJ010000224.1 GCA_020216965.1 Prosthecobacter sp. | reverse complement strand
TGACCTTATTCTCATGCGGGCTGCCTGCGGCCCTGGTGTGCAGGTAAAAGCAGCCGGTGGAGTGCGCGACTTGAATGGCCTAATCCGTGTTCGTGACCTAGGTGCAACACGCTGCGGCACATCTGCCACTGCAGCCATCCTGGATGAATATCGCCGTTGCGAGGCATCAGGTAAACTAGGCGGTAGCCAGGTTACCCTGGGCAGTGGTGGTTATTGAAATTCAGAGCACAGCCCCTGGTAGCACTACAATGGCGAACCCCCGGATGCGTGTGTGAGATGAAATTCGGAGTGCGTAAGACACCCTTGTATTCGGCGAACCCCCGGATGCGTGTGTGAGATGCCTGGTGCTTCTTGCCAAGCTTCCATTTCCTCCTACTTTCAATTTCCCTTCCTCCACATGAGCCACGTCAAACTCTACATCCCCGGTCCTGTCGAAGTAAGCCCAGATACCTATGCCGCCATGGCTCAGCCCATGATCGGTCATCGCGGTAAGGGCTTTCAGGACCTCTACGCTGAGATCCAACCCATGCTTCAAAGCGTCTTCGGCACGACTCGGCAGGTCTTTCTCAGCACCTCCTCCGCATGGGGCGTCATGGAGGGTGCCATTCGTAATCTCGTTAGAAAAAAAGTGCTCAACTGCTGCAACGGAGCATTTTCTGATAAGTGGCTAGACGTCTCGAAACGCTGCGGTAAAGAAGCAGAAGCTTACCAAGTCGAGTGGGGACAGCCTGTGTTACCTGAGGAAATTGACAAGAGACTGGCGACGGGGGCATTCGATGCAGTCACGTTCATCCACAATGAAACCTCCACTGGAGTCCTCAGTCCAATCGCTGAAATCGCTGCGCTGAAGAAAAAGTATCCAGATGTGATGTTCATCACCGACAGCGTCTCCGGCTTTACCACCGTTCCCGTGAACTTTGACGAACTTGGCTTAGATGTGCTTTTGACAGGCAGCCAAAAGGCGTTTGCCCTGCCTCCCGGCCTGGCCCTATTCACTGCGAGTGAGGCAGCCATGGAACGCGCATCCACAATCGGCGATCGTGGCTATTATTTTGATTTTCTGGAGTTCAGAGCCAATGGCGAAAAAAATATGACTCCGTCCACACCATGCATCAGCCTTATTTACGGCTTACGTCACCAGCTTCAGAAAATGAAAACCGAGGGTCTAGAAAATCGCTACGCACGCCATGCGCGCCTCAATGGCATGGTGCATGAGTGGGTCAAGAAGCATGGTTTTGAATTTTTCGCACCCGAAGGTTACCGCTCAAAATCTCTGACCTGCGTCGCGAACAACAAGAATATCGACGTAGCCGCCTTCATTGCTAACCTGAAAAAAGATCACAGCCTGATCATTGATGGTGGCTATGGAAAACTGAAGGGAAAAACCTTCCGCATCAGCAATATGGGGGATGAGTCAGACGAGAGTATTACCAACCTGATAGCAGCTCTGGACGATGCTCTGGCTAAGCTGAACTAAAAGTGCTAGAATAGACCTGAGCCGAGCTAACAACAGAACCCCTAAGGCGCATCTTACGTTGCTCGGATTAGATGAATGAACCTTGATCCGAGCAATGATCGCCAGCTCTATTCCTCCCCTACACAGGCTCTGCCTACACACCATCACAACGAAACCTTGGTCCACTGAGGAATGCATACAACGCTATGCAAGAGCCGGAGTGCAAGGCATCACGTTTTGGCGTTACAACCTAGAGGGACGATCTCCCTCAGAAGTCGGCAAACAAACCAGGGAATCAGGGTTAGAAATCGTCAGCCTTTGCCGAGGAGGTTTCTTCACCGGGCGTAGCAAAGGGGATCGTCAAGCCAGCATTGATGATAACCGACGCTGCATAGAACAAGCTCAAGCTCTAGGGGCACCGTTGATTGTACTTGTCTGCGGCGCGGTGCCTGGACAGCCACTTTCAGAGTCTAGGAAACAAATCACAGATGGTATCGCAGCCGTCCTACCTGATGCAGAGGCAGCAGGAGTTCGGCTCGCCATTGAGCCGCTACACCCCATGTATGCCGATGACCGCAGTGCCGTGAATACGATGCACCAGGCTCATGAAATTTGTGACGCACTCGGTTCTCCAGCTTCTCTTGGCATCGCTGTAGATGTTTACCATGTCTGGTGGGATCCTGATCTAAAAGCTCAGATAGATCTGGCAGGCAAGATGGGCCGCCTCCATGCTTTCCATATCTGTGATTGGAAAACACCCACTACGGACCTTCTGAATGATCGTGGCCTCATGGGAGAGGGCTGCATCAACCTTCGTGAAATCAGTGCCTGGGTTGATGCAACCGGTTTCACTGGCTATCGAGAGGTAGAAATTTTCTCCAACCGTTGGTGGTCCACCAACCAAGAGGAATGGCTGCTCCGTATCACACAGGCTTATGCAGACCTGGTCCAATCATGAAGACGATGTAAGAGGTCCAACGAATTTCATGAGCAAGCAAAGCAAGACTTCAAACTGAATGCCTCTTGCCTGCAGGACTTTTTGGCCCCTCAGAAGCCATGTCGCGCTTCATCATGACGGCCTACAACTTGATCAACCTGTCGTGGCACTTCGCGCTCGATAGTCGCCACAAGGCCAGCTTGGTGAGTTGCGATCTTATTGCATTGCATTAGGAACTTAAACCAGCCAGCACTCCTGCAAACGACAGCTCAAGCTCTCCCATCCAAGTCAAAAGCCACCCTGGATAGAAGCCATCTTCCAACAAATCGAGGCTCGCCCCATCCTTTTGCTATCCTATTGAATAATCCGAGTTGAAGAAGTCGCCTCAGCGGCTTAGCACGCCAACTTGTCTCCATGGCTGCTACAGATCACCCACACTATAGGCGCGATGTGGACGGGCTCCGCGGCCTGTCGATCCTCTGCGTTGTGCTGTTCCACGCCACAGGTTCTCTGGAGGGCGGCTTCATCGGGGTGGATGTCTTTTTTGTCATCTCAGGCTATCTCATCACAAGCATCCTGCTGCGTGAGCTGCGCGCCCAAGGCACCGTGAGTCTGGGAGCCTTTTGGGAGCGCCGCATCCGCCGCATCTTACCGGCCTCTGCCGTGATGGCGATGGTGACCCTGCTTTTGGGCACGCTGATCTTGCTACCTGAAGATCTGCGTGGGCTGGGACGATCCCTCATCGCCCATGCGCTCACGGTCTCCAATTTCTATTTTTGGAGAGATTCTGGCTATTTTGACGGTGCCTCGGAGGAAAAGCCGCTGCTACACACCTGGTCTCTCGCAGTGGAGGAGCAGTTTTACCTTTTGTATCCCCTGCTCTTCTTGCTGCTAGGTAAGCTCTTGTGCAAGAGGGCAGAAAAGACGGACCCTGCCCGCCTACTGCTGCCTATGTTCTCCTTTGCGGTTGTTGGGGGCCTTTTGCTGAGTGTGTGGATGGTGCGGAAAGATGCCTCCATGGCGTTTTATCTACTCCCCAGCCGCTTCTGGGAGCTACTGCTGGGTGGGGTGCTGGCCTGCCTGCCCGTGGGGTGGATGTGCGTGCCTGCCTTTTGGAGTCGCACGGCAGCGGTCGCAGGGCTGAGCTTGGTGCTAGGTAGCGCCCTCCAACTGCGTGACACGATGCCCTTTCCCGGTCTCCTGGCTGCCCCGCCCTGCCCGGGTGCGGCATTGCTGATCTGGTCTCTGGCACCTGGGCAATCCGGCACTCAGCGCTTTTGGCTACGCCGGGTTATGGAGTCCAGTCTGCTCGTGGGCCTGGGACTCATTTCCTATTCCCTCTACCTCTGGCACTGGCCGCTGTTAGCCTTTTGGGATTATGTGAACGCGGGCTTTAGCGACCGCGTGCATGATGCGATGCGGCTAGTGATGGTGCTGCTGGCACTGGCAGCCGCTTATACATCCTGGCGCTGGGTAGAGACGCCCTTCCGGCGGCCTAGCGCGGGCACGATCCGAGGCCGAGTTTTTGCCTCTGCTTTCGCCGCTGCAGCCGTGCTGGTGGCCGCAGGCTTTTGGATGCATGAAAACGGTGGCCTGCCTGCGCGCTGGACTCCCGCGCAGCTCCGGCTGGCTCAGGCACAGAGTGAAATGGGCGTGCCTGGTGCCGATGGTGATGCTTTTGAGCGCCTAAAAGAGGGAAATTTGCCGCGCTTCGGCGCAGCCTTTGCAGATGCCCCACTGGAAGTGCTCGTCTGGGGGGATAGCCACGCCTGGTGCCTGTCTCCAGCCATCGCCGCCTTGGCAGAGCAGCATGGCAGGGCTGGTCTGCTAGCCACCTATCCTTCCACGCCGCCAGGGCTGGGTTTTGTACAGCCCAGCACTTCTGGGCTAGGCACGCGCGCCATCGAATGGGGAGAGGGCATCCTACGCCTAGTGAAGGAGCGCCGCATCCCTGATGTGGTACTGGTAGGCTACTGGCGGCGCATTGCCAAAGGGCGCATCCAGGAACTAAAAAACTGCCTTGAGCTAACCGTGCGCAGGTTTCGTGAAGAAGCTGGAGCCCAAGTCTGGGTGGTGCGCGATGTGCCCGCGCATGACATCCTGGTGCCACGCGCCCTAGCGCTGCACCAGAGGCTGCCCTGGCTCTTTCCTGACCCCACACCTTCCGCCTGCACAGAAGCGGAACACCGCCGCGCAAACGCTTCCTTTGATAGCATGTTTGACGACCTAGCGCGCACCTGTGGCCTACGCATTCTCGATCCCACCCCCGCCCTGACAGATGGCCAGGGCCGCTACCTGCTGCAGCATGGCGGGCAATCGCTCTATGCAGATGTCGGCCATCATCTTTCGATTGCCGGGGCTCTGCACGTCAGCGCTGTCTTCCAGCCTCTTTTCCAAAATGAATCCCCTGCCCGTTGAAGCCCCCCTGGCATTCACAGCTCCATGAAAATCAACTTCAATCCTCGCAGGCTTGCCCAGTCTCTGATGTGGCGGTTTTTCAGTTGGTCAGATATCCGCTTTCGGCTGCGCTCCGGCCTTGTGGTGCCTGTGGCGGATAAAAACGAGATGGCGACTTTTCGGGAAATCTTCATCCAGCAGAAATATGATGACTTTCTCGACCGCCTGCCC
>JAIWOJ010000223.1 GCA_020216965.1 Prosthecobacter sp. | reverse complement strand
TCAAAGAGGTCGATGTGGCTCGGCCCGCCCTGCATGAACATGGAGATCATCGCCTTGGCGCGGCCAAAGCCATGCGCAGGTTTGGGCGTGAGATCAAAATGTTGTGCCCCCCCTGCCAGGGCCGGGTTGGCCAGCAGCCCTTCCTGCCTGAGCAGGGTGGCAAGTGCAATGGTGCCCATGCCATAAGCACCGGAAAGAAACTGGCGACGATCAAGAACTGGAAACATCGCGACTATCTACGCGCTAGGGTGGGGTGGTTTAGCAGAGAGGGAATCTCACCCAGGCAGCAAGTCCATTCGCGGGGCATTTGACGGAACTGTTTCTCCAAAAAAACGCCGGGAGTTTCCCCCCGGCGCATAGTCAGAAATATCGATTGCTCGGCCGAATTAAGCCTTGGGCGTGTTGGGACCGCTCTCCGGCAATTTTGGCTCAGCGACGTATTCTTTGGGAATGTCTCCTTTAAGAGCTTTCAGGAAGGTGACAATGCTAGCCACATCTTCTTGGCTGAGGGTTTTGCCTAGCTGGTATTCAGCCATCATGGACACCATTTCCTCCAGGGTCTTCACGGAGCCATCGTGCAGGTACGGAGCCGTTTCCGTCACGTTGCGTAGGCTGGCCACTTTAAACATGAACTTATCGCTCTCCTGTTTCGTAGCCTCCATACGGCCGACGTCCTTGAGTTCCGGCCAAGCTTTCACTAGGCCCAGCTTTTGATACATGGCACCACCTACGGCGGGGCCGTTGTGGCAGGTCACGCAGCCAGACTTTGCAAAAGTCTCATAGCCCTTCACCTCAGCGGCGGTGAGGGCATCTTTTTTGCCTTTGAGATACTCATCCCAGCGGGATGGGGTCAGTAGTTTGCGCTCAAAGGCTCCAACGGCTTTGCCAAAGTTATCGTAGTTGATCGGATCAGCCTCACCAGGGAAGGCAGCCTTGAAGGCTTCGACATAACCGGGGATCGACTTTAGCACCTCCACGACAAAGTCGGCACTGGGCATGCCCATTTCCACCGGATTCAGCACGGGCCCCTTGGCCTGCTCCTCCACGGTGGGCGCGCGACCATCCCAGAACTGCGCGATGTGCAAAGCGGCATTGTAGGTTGAGGGGCTGCTGCGTCCTCCGAGCTTGCCCTCGTGGCCGGGGGAGAAGGGAAGATTGTCCTGCCCATAGGCATCAAGCTTATGGCAGGAGTTGCAGCTCATTTTTCCGCCCTTGGAGAGGCGCGTTTCATAATAGAGCATCCTGCCCAGGTTGATCTTCGCTTCGGTGAGTTCGTTATCTGCCGCAGGCACCTCAGAGGGCAGCGGGCGGAACATGGCGAGGTAGGAATCAGAGAGCGCATCAGCGAGCGCAGGCTGGATGCTGAGTGCGATGGCGAGGAAGGGAAGGGCGGCGATGTGACTTTTCATGCTTGGAATGCGTGCAACCAACGCTTGCAAGTGCGCTAAGGTTGCAAGCAAGCGCGAGCATTCCTTTAGGTGCAACCATGTCTCAATAAAACCGACTTCTAGCGGGAACTGGTGTTTGACGCCGCCGCCTGCCTACCCATGAATCCGGCCCTCCTTCACGGCGCTGCCGGAGCGGCATTTCTACCCTTCTATGATGAAACCCACACTTTTGATCCTGGCGGCTGGCATGGGCAGCCGATATGGCGGCCTGAAACAACTGGATGCCATGGGCCCCTCAGGTGAGGTGGTGCTAGACTACTCCGTGTTTGACGCCATCCGGGCTGGTTTTGGCAAGGTCGTCTTCGTCATCCGCCGCGATTTTGAGGAGCAATTCCGCGCGCAGGTCGGGGCCAAATTTGGTGATAAAATCGCTGTGGAATATGCCTTCCAGGACCTCAACGACTTGCCCGAGGGCTTTACCGTGCCGGAGGGCCGCACCAAGCCCTGGGGCACCGCCCATGCTCTTCTGGCAGCAGAGAAGGTGGTGCATGAGCCCTTTCTCATGATCAATGCGGATGATTTTTATGGCCGCGATGCCTTTGCCAAAATCGCCGCAGACCTGACCACGCCGCGCCCGGCAGATGGCAAGAGCCACTACTCCATGGTGGGTTACTATTTGAAAAACACCCTCTCTGAGCACGGCAGCGTGTCTCGTGGTGTGTGCACGCGCGATGCGCAAGGGATGCTCAGCTCCGTGCTGGAGATGACGAAGATCTTCAAGACCTCCACGGGAGCAGAAAACCGCGAGACCGATCCGCCCGTGCCGCTGACTGGAGAGGAAATTGTGTCGATGAACTTCTTTGGCTTTACACCTGATCTATTCAGCCATCTACGCGCTGCGTTCACGGCCTTCCTTCAAGCCAGCGGCACCGACCTGAAAGCGGAATGCTATGCGCCCAAAGTGGTGAACGATCTCATTCAGTCAGGGCAAGCCGAGGTGCGCGTCTTGGAGTCTGGTGATTCCTGGTTTGGCGTGACCTACCCGGAAGACAAGGCTGACGTCGTCGCCGCCATCCGTGCCCTGGTGGAGGCTGGGGCTTATCCCCCGAGCCTCTGGGGCTGAGCAGAAGTCAAGCCCACCGGACGCCCTGCGAGCCAAAAACATGGCTCAGCGCCTCCACTACAGCCCCTCCATGGCATGGAGAATTTGAGGGGCTTGCATGGAGGATCAGCATGGTGGCTCGCCTAGCTGACCGGCTGCGGTTTAATTCACATCCCATCATGTCTCCCGCTGAAACTTACCTAGCCCTCTCTTCCCAGCTTATCGCCCGTGTGCAGGCTCAGTTGCCGCTCATCCAGCAGGTGGCAGACCTTTTTTCCAAGACCATCCTGGCCGGCCAGATGGTGCATTTGTTTGGCTCAGGCCACAGCCGCATTTTGGTGGAGGAGATGTGGCCGCGCTATGGCTCCTTTCCCGGCTTCAATCCCATCGTCGAGCTCTCGCTGACTTTTCACAACCTGGTGGTCGGTGCCAACGGCCAGCGGCAGGCGATGTTCTTGGAAAATGTCAGCGGCCTTGCGGCACGCATTTTGAGAAACTTTGACCTCAAGGTCGGCGATAGTGCCCTCGTCGTCTCTTCCAGCGGCTGCAATGTGGTTCCCGTGGAGATGGCCGAGGAATTTCAGCGCCGGGGCGTTAAGGTCGTGGCCCTGATCTCCAAGGACCATGCCGATGCTAGTACGAGCCGACATCCTGTGGGTAAAAAGCTCCAAGACTATGCTGATGTGGTGCTGGATACCGGGGCACCGATTGGGGACGCCATGGTGCGCATCCCTGGGCTCGACACGCCCGTGGCACCAGGCAGCACGGTGGGGGGCTGCCTCGTGGTCAATGCGATCAAGGCCGAGGTGGCAGCCCGGCTTACGGCAGCGGGGCAACCGCCCAAGGTGCTCACTGCCGCTGCGGTGGTCGGCAGCCTACGCGCCACCTCCTTGTTTGAGGCTGCCTATGATGAGCACGCCCGCCGCATCGCCCCCTATTATGCAGGGCTTGACCAGCCTTCCTGAGCGCGCTGCTTTTTCACGGCCCGCAGGCAAGTTTTGACACTCCGCAGGGGATGCGTTACAGCCGCCACCCTTATGTCTGAAAAGCGCCAGTTCTTCGGCACCGACGGCGTCCGCGCCGTGGCCAACCGCCATCCAATGACCCCTGAATTTGTCATGCGCCTGGGGCAGGCCGCAGCTGCCGTCTTAGGGCGTCAAGCGGATGCAGGCAGCAAACCGCGCTGCGTCATCGGAAGGGACACGCGCGCCTCGGGCGAGATGTTTGAGGCAGCCCTCGTGGCGGGCCTCAACTCTGCCGGGGTAGATGTGGTGCTGGCCGGCATGGTGCCCACGCCAGCCGTCGCCATGCTGGCTGCACAAACTGGAGCTAGCTTTGGCGTCATCGTCAGCGCCTCCCACAACCCCTTTCATGACAACGGCATCAAATTCGTCCATGGCAACGGACGCAAGCTCAGTGACAAAACAGAGATCGAGATCGAAAAAATCGTGCTCGGCAACGGCAGTGAGACCGCCCGGCCTGAGGGGCGTGGCATCGGACGTGTGAGCCAGATGCAGGATGCGGCGGATCGCTACGTCGCTCATGCCATAGCAAGCATGGGCGGCGTGCGCCTGGGCGGCATGAGGGTAGCTCTGGACAATGCCCATGGTGCGGCCTCCTACACCAGTGCCGCCGCTCTGGAGCAGCTTGGGGCGGACGTTCAGGTCTTTCATAGCGAGCCGGATGGATTCAACATCAATGAAGAATGCGGCTGTACTCACAGCGAGGAGCTAGAGCGCCTCGTGCGCCAGAGCCAAGCCCAGGCGGGGATCGCTCATGATGGCGATGCTGACCGCATCGCCCTCTGTGATGAAGAGGCCATTGCCTTAGATGGAGATGAACTTATGGCCATCGCCGCCCAAGCGATGTTGCGGAAGGGCACCCTCAAACACAGCACCTTGGCTGTCACCATCATGAGCAATTACGGCCTCGATGACATGGTCTCCCGCCTGGGGGGCCGCGTGATCCGCACGCAAGTCGGCGACCGCTATGTGCTGGAGGAAATGCACGCGCGTGGCCTGAATTTCGGCGGCGAGCAGAGCGGCCACATTATTTTTGGCGACTGGGCAACCACGGGGGATGGCCTGATCGCCGGACTCCAGGTGCTGAAAATCATGAAAGAAACCGGGGAGCCACTCAGCCAACTGCGTCGCTGTCTGAAAAAATTCCCTCAGGCCGCCCGCAATCTGCGCGTGCGCTCCAAGCCCCCCATCGAAGAGCTCACAGAGGCCCAAAAGATCATCCAGGAAACTAGCAAAAAGCTCGGCGAATACGGTCGTGTACTTTTGCGCTACTCCGGCACAGAGCCGCTCATTCGTCTGCTGATTGAGGGTCGTGATGTGGAGTACCTCGAGGCCCAGGCAGACAAAATCGCCTCAGCCATCTTAGCGCAGATTGGCTAAAGACGCCCCGCGCAGCTCAGGTGCTTTGAGCCTCGCGGCAGCGTCTTGAAGACACGCAGCGCCGTTCTGGCATCTAGAGCCTCGCGGCAGCGTCTTGGACTGCGGTAGCCCTAGCTACCGCTTTTCTGTGGGTGGCTGCGA
>JAIWOJ010000222.1 GCA_020216965.1 Prosthecobacter sp. | reverse complement strand
AGATGATAGGCGGGCCGCTTGACCGCCGTCTGCCACACGGCTTTGCGCGGCTGGCTGCTGAGTTCCGCTGCCTGGCCGCTGATCAAGTGGAAAGGCTGCATGTGGCCCGCTGTCCCCTGCCCGAGGTTTTGGCCCGCCATTTGCAAATGCTGGCGGATGGTGGCTCCACGCACAGGGGCTAGGGCATCTTTATCCGGCTGAAAACGTGCTTTTTCCACCCGTGGAGTGCTACGCCCCTCAGCATCCACCTGCCAGACCTCCAGCACCCAGGGATGCTGCGCAAGGGCTTGGCTGGCCTTCTCTGCATCGCGGGCGTGCTCCGCACCCAGAGCATCCAGATCATCCGTGAACTGCCGTAAGTCATGCACCAACTGGTGGTCTGCCACAAAGAGGCGCTCCTTGAGCACAGCCTCACGGGCATTGTCCGTGGTGCGGGCAGCATCACGGATCAGGTAGGTGCCCAGCCATGCCAACAGCGCCACTGGCATGATGACCAGCAACGTGAGGGTGATCGAGGTGCGGCGGGGCTGATGGGACATGGGGGAGACCGGCAGACCCAAATGATAAAGGCATCCTGACCTTTGGCATTATGAATTTTATAAAACTACGCTCCTCCAGCGCCCTATCTCCAACCGCAGTCGCGTCAGGCATGTGCCTCTGCAAAGGCGCGGATGAAGCGCCGCAGGCTGCTCAGCCCACTCTGGCGAGAGGGGGTGAGATAGTTGCCCAGCCCGCATTCCTGAATGAAATCAGGCTCAGTGGTCGCGACGAGGCGCGGCGGGATGCCATTGTAAAAACCACACAAGAGAGCTGCGGTGCCTTTTGGGGTGAGGGCGTCTGCATCCATCTGAAAGTGGCACAAGCCATCGCGCAGCTCGGGGTGGATCCAGAGCTTGGAGATGCAGCCGGCGAGGAGGTTCTCAGGGATGCGGTGCTGCTCCTCCATGGGCGGGTAGGCACGGCCTAGCTGGATCAAGTATCTCATGCGCTCCTCAGCATCAGGGAGGAGTTCAAACGTTTCTTTGAAATCGGCGGCGCGTTGGCGGAGCAGGTCTTCAGGGGCAGTCATGGAGGTCAGTGGCAGCATTCCCAGATGGCAGACCGCGCGCAATTGTCTAGCGCGGGCGGCCTGGGCTGGGAGTTACGGCAGCACAGGCTCTCCCAGGTGCTTTTTGAACCAAGCAGCAGCTAAGTCCACCGTCTCAGCGCACCAGGGGTCACTCATCCAGAAAGGGTGTGGCGCGTGCTTCAGGGTGTGCAGGCCCGTCTCCACGTCGGCAGAGCGCATTTTTTCCATCATCTCTGCCCGTCCGATCTTGAGGGTGTCCTTCTCTCCCTCAATGAAAAGGATGGGGGGCATACCGCGACGCACATGGGTGATGGGAGAGGCAGCGGCGTAGAGCTCTGGCTTATCCGCACAGGTGGCTCCGAAAAAGAGCAGGGCGTTCTCGTTTGTCTTCGCCATATTTGCTGCCACGAGATCCTGCGTCGCAGCCATGACGATCGCCGCCTTCACCACGCTGGGCTGGTCAGAAAAAGGCCCGCTGCCCTCAAAGTCAGCTAAGCCAGAGGTAGCCGCTGTGAGGCCAGAAAGGTGCCCACCCGCAGAGCCGCCCATGCAACCGATGCGGGCAGGATCGATCTTGAGTTCACGCGCATGGGCACGCAGGCAGCGCAGAGCAGCCTTGCAGTCATGCAAAGCCGCAGGGTAGGGTGCCTCAGTAGCTAAGCGGTAACTCACCATCGCGGTGACAAAACCGCGCTGGGCCAGCCGCTCCATCATCGGCTTGTCAGAGTCCACCTGACGGGCCTTCCAGCCACCCCCGTGGATGTCCAGCACACAAGGCCAGATGCCCTCTGCGCGCGGCACATAGACATAGAGCTCCACCGTGTGTTCAGGGTAACGTGCGATCTCGATCGTGCGCAGTTCATGGCTGGCCGGGGTAGCAGGCAAAAGCTTTTGAAACTTGGGAGCCGCAGGCGCTTTGGGGGTAGGTTTAGTTTCAGCCGCCAACAGAGGGATCGCAATCAGCAGGGGGATGGCACAGAGCACGTTCATAAGAGGTAGGAGCAAACGCTAACCGCCTGAGGCATTATCACGAACAGCACTTTTTCCCATCTGGACGGGTGATGGATGCGCCTGAAAAAAACCTAGCCAGTTCACGTTCCCAATAGCCCATGCGTGCCCTGCTCTTCTTGTTCTCCCTCCTTTGGCTAGCCCCAACCCACGGCACCGCTGCGCCAAACGTGCTGTGGTTTGTGGTGGACGATATGTCACCGCATTTTTCCTGCTATGGTGAGACGCTGATCCAGACGCCCGCTGTGGACCGGCTAGCAGCAGAGGGCACCCGCTTTACCCGCGCCTACGTCACGGCTCCCGTCTGCTCAACCTGCCGCTCTGCCCTCATCACAGGCATGTATCAGACGACCATCGGCGCACACCACCACCGCAGCGGCCGCGGTGAGCTAAAAATCCACCTACCCGAAGGCGTGCGGCCTGTGCCCGAATACTTCCAAAAAGCAGGCTACTACACCTGCATCGGCAGCGGCCTGCCAGACCTCGACCACCGCGGTATGCCCTTCGGCCAGGGAAAAGGCGGCAAAAAAGGCGGCGGTCAGCGCCTCGGCAAGACGGACTACAACTTTGAATGGGATGCACGCATGTATGACAGCCATGATTGGGCAGAGCGCGGGGAAAAGCCCTTCTTCATGCAGGTGCAACTGCATGGTGGCAAGCTGCGGGCAGATACCCCCGAAGCCAACCGCGCCCTAGCCGCACGCGCACGGCAGGAGCTAGGCAGCGCTACTGATCCCGCTGCCGTCAAGCTGCCGCCTTATTACCCGCAGGATCCCGTGCTCTTGGAGGACTGGGCCGCCTACCTCGACAGCGTCCGTCTCACAGACCTGCATGTCGGCCGCGTCATCGCTCGGCTGGAAAAAGAAGGTTTGCTAGAAAATACCCTCATCATCTTCATGACAGACCACGGCATCAGCCATGCTCGTGGCAAACAATTCCTCTACGATGAAGGCACCCACATTCCCTTCATTATCCGTGGCCCAGGCATCGCCCGCGGTGCCGTGCGCACAGATTTAGTCGAGCAGATCGATATGGCTGCCCTCTCACTGGCCGCTGCGGGCATCCCGATCCCACCCACGATGCAGGGGCGTGACCTTTTTTCCCCAAGCTATCAACCGCGCGAGGCCGCCTTTGCCGCGCGTGACCGATGCGATGAGACCGTGGAGCGCCTCCGCAGTGTGCGCACGGATCGTTTCCTCTACATCCGCAACTTTTACCCAGGCCGCCCACATCTCCAGCCAAACGCTTACAAGGACGGCAAGGCCATCGTCAAGGCTCTGCGTGCCCTGCATGAGGCTGGAAACTTGCCCTCCATCTCTGAAGACCTGCTCTTCAGCCCCACACGCCCTGCCGAAGAACTCTACGAATATCAGCAAGACCGCTTCCAGGTCACCAACCTAGCCGCCAACCCAGACTATAAAGCCCAGCTAGAAGAGCACCGCGCCAGGCTTGACCGCTGGATGCGCGAGACCGCAGACAAAGGCCCCGAGTCCGAGGCCATGTATGATAGTGATATGGCGGAGTACCTGAAGAAGCCTAACCCCGAGGTCGCCCGCAACATCGCCCTGATGAAGCAATGGGCTGCGGAAGGCCGTTGAAGAGCGCTTTGCCGGATCCGACACAGCCTTTGCGGAAACTTTGGCGCATGATGGCATGTTATGCTCGCGCCGAATCCGCATGAAATATCTCCTCTTTGTCCTCATTGCTGCCCTCTGCACCCATCATCGTAGCAACGCAGCACCACCGAATTTCATCATTTTCTACACCGATGACCACGGCTGGTCAGACCTAGGCATCCACGGCATCCAAAAAGATATCAAAACCCCGCGCCTGGATGCCCTAGCCCGTTCCGGCGTCGTGGCAAAGCACGGCTACAGCACCGCCCCGCAGTGCGTGCCATCGCGCGCTGGGCTGCTCACCGGGCGTTTTCAGGCCCGCTTTGGCGTCGAGAGCAACCAATCATCCATGGATGGCTTCAACCAGCAAACTACCATCGCCGCTCGGCTAAAAGCGGCTGGGTATGTCACCGCTCAGTTTGGCAAATGGCACCTGGGGCCAGACCTCGAGATTACCCGCCACGGCTTCACCCATGTCTTTGCACAACATTCCCAGCGTCCCTTCGGTGCCAATATCACCCAGGACGGCCAAGACCGCCCCATGAGCCCCCAGCCAGCTACCAGCTACCACATTGATGCCTGCTCCAAAGCCGCATCAGCCGTGATTGAGCGCTACAAAGAAAATCCCTTCTTTCTCTACATCGCCTACCGCGCACCCCATACCCCCCTAGATGCGCCTCAGCACTACAAGGACCGTTTTCCTGGCCCCATGCCAGAGCGCCGCCGCGCTGCCCTCGGCATGATCGCCGCCATAGATGACGGAGTGGGCCACATCATGGATACCCTGGAAAAGCATGGCCTCACCAGCCGCACCTTGATCTTCTTCATTGGGGACAATGGCGCGCCACTCAAGATTCACAAAGAAGACTCACCCCTGGATGGCGATGCTGGCGGATGGGATGGCAGCCTCAATGAACCCCTCAATGGCGAAAAAGGCATGTTATCTGAAGGTGGTATGCACGTCCCCTTTCTCATCACCTGGCCAGGCACCATTCCCGGCGGACAGACCTATGAGCACACCGTCAGCGCCCTTGATGTCGCAGCGACCACCGCCGCCCTTGCACATGCGAAGGTCAACCCTGGCGAGCTCGACGGTGTCAACCTCATCCCCTACCTGACTGGAGAGAAAAAAGAACCACCGCACGCCTTCCTCGCCTGGCGCTGGATCGCCCAAAGTGCCATCCGTGAAGGTGATTGGAAGCTCCTGCGTGGTGGCGAGCGCGAATACCTCTACAACCTTGCTCAAGACCTAGAGGAACGGCATAACCTCGCCTCTCAAGAACCATCCATCGCTGCTAGGTTGCGGGATCGACTCACTACCTGGAGCGCCCAGCTCTCCC
>JAIWOJ010000221.1 GCA_020216965.1 Prosthecobacter sp. | reverse complement strand
GCAAGAAGTCGTGAGTTCGAATCTCGCCGTCCCGACCACTCTTCTGAATCTTCGGTAGCGGTCGCAGCCGTCCTCCATCAGCGTCATTTAGGAATGCCATCTGCGCTCTATAGCACTACCCTCTCCGCGTTTCGCGCCCAGGGCTGGGCATTTCGTCCGGTGAGTGGTTTGGAGGTCATAGAAGCTGATTTTGAGGCCCATCATACCAAGGTCCCGCTGCATGTGCAGGTGTATGACGAGGCTGGTGTGGTCAGCGTGGTAGCACGCGCTGGGTTTCCTGTGCCAGCTAGCCACCGTTTGGCTGCCTGTGAACTGCTGATGCGCACCAACAAAGAGCTGAATGTGGGGAATTTTGAGATCGATTGGGATCACGGCACCGTGATGTACCGGACGACGAATATTTTCCCAGCCGGGCAGGCAGACCCTCGGATCATCGCCGGTTTGGTGCATACCTCTGTGGCCGAAGTGGACCGTTTGACGCCTTTTCTCGGAGAAATTTGCCGAACTCCCACAGGGGAGCTGCTTTTGCTGGACATTCCCCGCCTGATGCAGCGGCATGATCTCCTGCCCCCGCCGCCAGAGACCATGGCCGCTTCTTGACAAGCTGGCTGCATCCTCTCCTGATGGGCTTTGCCCCACGGCTTTTGCTGCGAATCGGACCCTCTGAAGGATGCGCTATCTGTTGCACAATCATCCCGCTTTTCCAGGACTTTTGTCCAGGCAGGATCTCTACCTTCTCGTGGACCGTGGTTCCATCAGTCGGGGGGAGCTATGCACAGACATCCACACCAGCCGCGATCATACAGTGGGTGAGGTCATCAGCGGCATGGCACCGCCCCGCCCGAGGCGTGCATCGCGCTTAGACAGACCCTCCTATCGGGAATTTCGTGCGGATCTCCCGCCGCCTAGCGAGCCTGAACCTCCGCCCGAAGAACTGACTTTTGCCACAGAGGATGAATCAGATATTGTGCCTGCTGAAGAAACAGTCCCTGAAGCTAGCGCGCAAGAGCCTGCACCGGATGAAAATCTGGAGGACGAAGAAGAACTCCCCCTCACGGGAGACGGAGAGCGTGTCTTTTACATGGCCCACCCCTCGTGGCTTTCCTACGGGAAACCTCTCAGTTTGGCGCTCGCGCTTTTTTCGGCAGCGGTAGGGTTGCAGCCTGAAGATGAGGGCTGGGCTATCGTGGCGGCCTTGTGCGGCATTGCCGTCCTGATTGCTACCTCCATCGCTAGGCGATCTCACGACTATGTGGTCACGGATGAGCGCGTGGAGCATGTTTGGGGTATCTTGGGCCGAAGTTCTAAGGAGGTGCGCATCTGTGATATTCGCAGCCTCGACGTGACGGAAAAGGGGCTGAGCGGGCTTCTGGGGCTTGGCACGCTCGATATCTCCTCTGCCAGCACCGCTGGGGTCGAGGTACGTTTTCTGCACCTACGCCGCGCGCATGAGGTGAAAAAAATCATCCGCCGCCTTCAGCGTAGCAAGACTGCGGACTGAGAGACCCTTAGCCATTGGCGGATTCATTTGGCCTGCTTAGGATGTCCTTCCAGGGCCACAGGCGAGGTCTTTTCCTCGGTGGGAAAGTCCGCTGGAATGGCTGCGGTGAGTTCCACTTTGCCCGTGGCCGCCCACTCCGTGCCCCGCTCCAGAATCTCGTAAAAGCCACGGTCAAGCATGGAGTAATCGGCATGGCCGAGAGTGGTGTGGACTACCCTGCCCTGTCCGTATTGAATGACCATCAAGTTGGGCTCTTGCTCGCCGGTCAGGTCTGACTTCGCCGTCGCGAGGATCTGGATGTGCTGTGCTGGACCGCGGAGGCGGCTGTAGAGTTCATCCTTGCAGTGCAGCCAACGGCTGGGAAAACCACGGGTGATGGGATGCTCGAGATCCTGCATTTCGACGACAAACTCATGCTGGGGGCCATGCGCGCCACCAGGGCCCGCCCGCGTGTCACGAAAAAGCTTCCCATCTTTCACATAGAGCCACGGGCCGGATTTTTCGCTACGACCACCCCAGCCGCCGACACCGATCATTTCATTGTATGCTTGCCATTCAGGGAAGGAGTTATTGGCTGCATGGACGGAGACAAAGCCTCCCCCGCCCTGCACATAGGCTTCAAAATCGGCGCGCACAGCTTCTGGCCAGGGCTCGCCGTTGTAGTTACTCACCACCACCGCGTAGTCGCGAAACACAGGCCGCCAGGCATCCCAGGCAGTGCTTGGGGCTCCCTTGGGAGGGGTGGTCGTCACGGTCACCTCAAACGCACCCGACTGCGCTAAGGCGTGCTTCAATACCGGGGTGGTAAATTCCCACTTATGATTGTTTTGCCCATCCACAATGAGCACGCGGAGGGGATCCGCTGCATGGCTCAAACTGAGGAGACTGATGAGGATGGCGATGGATAGCTGGTGCATGATAAGGATAAGGATCTATCTGCCGAGATTCTTGAGTGCAAGGAATTCTCCAATCTGCTACAGCCCCCTGCCCTGCCCGGCTAAACGGGGCCAGATGTCTGATCTAAGGCATGCTCAAGAGCATCCGCCACGCGCAGCAGCGTCATTTCATCAAGCGGCTTGCTGATGAGCTGGATGCCGACTGGCAATGACGCGCCTTCTGCCTGCACGCTGCCGCAGGGGAGGCTGATGGCGGGTAGGCCCGCGAGGTTCACTGGGATCGTGAAAACGTCCTCAAGGTAAGCGGCGAGGGGGTTATCCTTCAACTCACCGAGTTTATGAGCAGGGGCTGGGCTTGTCGGGCTGACGATGATGTCAACTGCAGCAAAGGCAGCCTCGAAATCTTGCCGGATGAGCGTGCGAGCACGCTGCGCTTTCAGGTAATAGGCATCGTAATAACCACTGCTCAAGACGTAAGTGCCGAGTAGAATGCGACGCTTCACCTCAGGGCCAAAGCCCTCTTCTCGCGTCATCATGTAATGTTCGAGAAGGTCCGTGGCAGCAGCACTGCGGTGGCCGTAACGCACGCCATCAAAGCGGGCCAGATTTGCGGAGGCCTCTGCGGGGGCGATGATGTAGTAGGTACTGACCCCTAGATCTGTATGCGGTAAGGATATTTCCACAGGAATGGCACCTAGGGATTCCAATTTCTTCACCGCTCCATTCACAGCGGCGGAGACACCGGCGTGGATGCCAGAGATGAAATATTCTCTCGGCAAACCGATACGCAGACCTTTGATGTCACGCCCCAGAGCAGCGGTGAAATCTGGCACCGGGATGCTCAGGCTTGTCGAATCCCGCTCATCCTTGCCGCAGAGGCTATTGAGCAAAAGAGCAGAGTCCGCCACGGTCTTCGTCAGGGGACCGATCTGATCTAGCGAGGACGCAAAGGCCACCAAGCCATAACGCGAGACACGCCCGTAGGTAGGTTTTAGGCCCACACAGCCACAAAGGGCCGCTGGCTGGCGGATGGATCCACCTGTGTCAGACCCCAGCGTGGCGATGGCGATCCCCCCTGCCACGGCTGCCGCACTGCCGCCGCTTGAGCCACCAGGAATACGGCTGAGATCATGCGGATTGCGCGTTAGAGCGAGGGCTGAGTTTTCCGTGGAAGAGCCCATCGCAAACTCGTCCATGTTCAGCCGTCCAAAGGGCACGACACCAGCCTTACGCAGATTTGAGATCGCCCCCGCATCGTAGGGCGCGCGGTAGGTTCCCGCCAGCATCCTTGAGCCGCAACTGCAGGGCTCTCCCAGCACATTGATATTGTCTTTAATCCCGATGGGGATACCCCCCAGGGGCAGGGTCAAATCAACGCTTTCCGCCTCTGCCAGCGCCTTTTCCAAATCCCAACCGAGATAGGCACCTAAATCGGGATTCTTTTGCTCAATGACCCGTGCCAAATCTTCCAAAACATCTCGCGAGGTAATTTCCCTTGAGGTGAGCTTCTGGCGTAGATCGGTGATCGTGGAGGTAGCGAGGGACATGAGAACTGGGAAACAAGAACGGGTAGGCAGGCAGAGGGGCTAAATCACTCCACAACCTTGGGAATGTGAAATTGATCCATCACACGCCGGGGGGCATTCATCAGAGCTTCATCCTGGGTCAAGCCAAGTTGGGGCTGGTCTGGACGCATCACATCATAGACCGGAGTCGGATGGGCGCTCGGCTCTGCATCCAAAGAATGGCTGCTGATTTGATCCAAATGGGAGAGAATACTCGTGAGCTGTGCATGAAAATGCTCCGCCTCCTGCTCAGTAAGCGCAAGGCGGGCAAGTTTTGCCACATGGTGAATATCGATCTTGGGTGCGGACATGCGTGTGCCCTAGTATCGTGATGCACCCAGGAAGCAAGGGGCGATGTCCGCGCAGGTGTCGCTTGAGCTAGGCCAGCGGTCTCGGCCGGGTCTTCTGTAGCTCTTCGAGTGCGGTGCCGTATAGAGAGACTTTCAGAGATCGACTAGTGAGCAAAAGAAGCGTGCATTTGAACAAACTAGGCACTTCCCTCCTTCAGGATTCTTTCGTTGAGAGAGGGAATCGGTTACTCTGCCCTCTATTGTTTCATGCGTCTTTGGCTCACACTCATCTTCTTGATCGGATGGTCATCCTCTAAACTTGGCCATGCAGCAGATGGAGCAGAGGCATTGTTTCAGAAAGTCTGCGCCCAGTGCCATGGTGAGAAAGGACAGGGGAAAACCGAGCTAAAAACACCCTCCATCGCCAATGAGCCAGCCTGGTATGTCACGACGCAACTGACCAACTTTCACGATGGCAGGCGTGGCAATGATGCCTCTGTGGATCCGCAAGGAGCCATGATGGCCGCCATCGCCAAATCTCTGAGTGCTGATCAGATCGAGAGCATCGCCAGGCATGTGGAAAAGCTGCCCTTGGTCGTGCCTGAGGAACGCGAGATCCCCGGAGCTGATGTGCGCCGTGGCCAGGAGCTTTTTTATGAGCGCTGCATGGAATGCCACCGTTACAATGCCAGTGGTGAGATGGCCTTTGGCAGCCCCCCTCTCGTGGGCAGGCAGGGCTGGTATCTCCTTGACCAACTGCGTAAATTCAAAAACCTGCATCG
>JAIWOJ010000220.1 GCA_020216965.1 Prosthecobacter sp. | reverse complement strand
GCGGATCGTCCGTCATGCCGACATGCTGACTCAGCCGAGGCCAAAAGGAAGCCGCAAAAAACGATCCGTTCGCCGTGCGGAAGGTCAGGCTGCTCTCCAGGCACCCCCGCATCGGGTGGTAGCGGGTGCGGGTGCCTTGGGAGAGAGAAACGGAGCCGCAGGGGCTGGCGGTGCCTGTCAGATATCAGTTTAGTTCTGCGTGGAATGCGCGGAAGAGGCGTCTTGGGTTTTGTCGATTGTCACACACCGTCTCCGGTTCCCATTTCACCGTTTCACCCTGGACGCCTCAATCGCTGACTAGACACTGATCAAACGCTCATGTCGAAAGGCTTTCTTCTTCGTCTGATTAGCGTCAAATGAGCGGTTAAAGAATTTTCATGGCGAGTGAGTCAATTCCACACGACGCCCATCATGGCCGCGTTCTTGGGCTAGGCCATGCACGTTTGCCTGAACAAACTCGCCGCGAAGGAAGCGCCGGGTTTCACCTCACGGCAAGTACTGCAACATCTACGCAAGATCGTGCTGATGAACGTGGAGTTCGACACCGCCGACGGGCGCGCCGTCCCCCCTGCCTAGGATCACCCGCCCGGTGAAAGAATAAACCGCGCTGCTGCTGCAACTGGGCTGGACGCTGCCCGAACAAACCCCACCGCCCGCCAATGCCCGACCCCGACCTGCCGTGACCCAGGCGCAACGGTGTGGCCGAGCTAGCCCAACCACCAAACGGCCAGCCTGCATGATTGCAAGATGCGGCCTGCAAATGGGCGAAGCTTGGGGTAATAGAAAACGTAGGCAGCGAGATCTGGGTTCGGTCTTACTTGAGCTCGACCGTGGCGGTGCCGGACTGGCTGGTGCTACCTACGCCGGGTGGCTTGGGGCTCAGGAAGAAACCATGGCCGCCAGTGGCCGGACCTTTTTGGTAGATCACGCCAAAGAAGTTGGTCTTGCCGAGATCGTGGCCGAAGTAACCGGTGATGCTGCCTGTGGGCTTGTAGATGCCCATGAGGTAAGTGTTATCCTTGGGACGGAAGGGTGCTTTTTGCAGGCCGCCCAGGGGGTTGAGGTTGAAGTTGCGGAGGTAAGGCGCGCTGAGGAGGCCATCCTCCAGGCGCAGTCCGATGTTGCCGGTGGTGGGGTTCTGCGGTGATAGGGTGGTGAAGATGGGAACTGCCAGCGGGGCATTGTAGCGTGCGCCAAACACATGGCGCGTGATGCCTGAAGGCCAGCCGACTGGGTAGTTGGTGGCAGCCGGTTGTGCGGGGCGGAACCAACGGTGATCAAGACCGCTGAGATCGCTGCCAGCCAGGGTGGGGTCGAGGGTGACGAAGCCGCTGATGGAGCCATCAAAGCGGGCGGTGGGCCGTCCACGACTATCAAGCATGCGGGTCGGGTAAAGCGGGGTGAAGAGGGGGATCACGCCGTCTTGATCAATCACGGAGCTGTAAGCTGCCGTGCCTGCGGCTTGGTCTTGCAGGCGCAGCAGGCAGGTGACCACGCCAAGCCGGGAGAAGCTGAGGGTACCGATGCCCGTGCCCATGGGGTGCTCTGCACTGGTCATGCCAGGCTGGGCTAAAAAGGGCAAGATGAGGGTGTAGTAGCCGCGCTGGTTGGGCTTGTTGTCAAAGTGGCCGTTGAGCATGGCGGTGGGCACGGGGTTGGCGGCGCTGTAGGCATTGCGGTGGCACTGGATTTCACAGACCCTGGAACCGCTGGTGGCCGTGCCTGTGATTCGCCCCGTGCCGCCCGCTAGGTCCACGGCTAGGTCTAGCTCGAGGGGTGGCAGGGCCTGATGGCTGCGGTTTAGCTCTACCAGCGTCGTGCCTGCGCCGCCTAGGCTGCCTGTGATGGGCAGGTTAAAGCCATCCAGGTGGACGCTGCCGGTGAATGCGCCTGAGGATGTGAGCTCAATGGACAGGTGACCGTGAGCTGCGCTGTTCATCGGGCCGCCGGACAGAGGGCGGATGAGGCCGTGATAGCGCCCGGCAATCTCCGTCGTGAACGGATTCACCACATAAGTGGCCGTGAGCACAGGGCTGGCGACCAGGGCTGGTGTCATGGTCAAAGTGAGCACTTGGGAGGTGCTGCTGATGCCAGGGCCAGACCAGGAGGCAAAGCGGGCCGAACTGCTGGTGACGAGGCGAGTGTCATAGAGGGCGGCAGTGAGCTTGTAGCTTTTGCCAACCTCAAAGACCGGCCCGGTGGCTAGCCCGGTGACCAAGCCTGTCGCTGATGTGCCCTGCACTTGCACGCTGAGTCCGCTGCGCACGATGTGATTCACGGTGCGGGTGAGGGTGGTGAGGTTACCATTCGTGTCCCAGGCCGCGAAGAGCAGGGTATTGTTCCCGACGAGGTTGAGCACGCCAGGGAGGGTCTCTAGGAAGGTTTTGCGCTTGGCGGAGACGGGGGTGAGCGGGAGGGCACGAGGGCTGCCGCCATTGATGCTGAGGGTAAGGGTATCTACCTCCACATCGTCATCGAGGATGCCTTTGACCGTGAGGTCCCCTTCTAGGCTACCGATGCTGACGACGGAGCCGCCTGCGACGGGGCTGCTCAAGGTCAGGACAGGTGCTCTGAGGTCAGTCGTCCTGCGGCGCACGGCCACGGTGTAAGTCTGGGTGCTGGTATCCTGCGCGGTGACGAGGAGGGTGATGGTGTTGACCCCAAGGGCAAGGCTGACCGGGGTGCTCGCAGGCGCGCCATTGACGGTGACGGTGGCGTTTGCATCCGCAGGGGTAGGGGTAACGAGCAAGGTATCCGTGCCGAATTCCACCGTGGCCTCATAGGCCAGGGTATCGGCATCAAAGGTAGGCGAGAGGGTGCCATCGCTGATCGTGAGGGATGCCAAGCGGGCGTTGTTATTCAGCGCGGTGGCAGAGGCGGTGTTGGAGGGATCGGCCTCAATGGAGCTGTTCACCGCGATGACGCGGTAGTCGTAGCTGGTGCCGGGCAGTGCGGAGGTGTCGTCATAGCTGGCGGTGTTGGAGGCGGTCGTCAGGAGCGTGCTCCAGGTGCTGCTGCTGGCGAGCTTACGCTCTAGGCGGTAGCCGCTTTCCACGCCGGAATTGTCCGTCCAGGTGATCTGGATCTTGCCGGGCACAGCACTGGCGGAGGCGTTCAGCGCCTTGCGCGGCCGCACGGGCTCGCCGTTATAGACGAACTGGCTCTGGCCGGTGGCAAAGGTCCAGTCGGCCGTGCTGGTCCAGGTAGAGCCGCTGCCGCTGGCGATGCGCCCGCGGAAGGTCGCGGTGACGGAGCCACCGCCATTGTCCGTCACATCCATGATGCCGTAACGGCCCAGCCCCTGGCTGACAGTGATGGTGTTGCTGCCTACGCGGTAGGGGCCACCCTTGGAGGAGCCTGATTGGGCTAAGGCCGCGCCATGGAAGACGGGGATGCGCACGCCGGAGACGTAGGCATTGGTGCCCTGACCATCGTCCAGCGCCAAGGCATGCATGTCACCGGAGACGACGATGATGTTCTGAATGCGCTCGTTTTTGATGAAGTTCAGCAGCTCGGTGCGCTCCGTCTGGAAGCGGCCCCAGTCGTCGCCACTGGTGCTGGTGGAGATGAAGGGCACGGAGGAATTCCAGACGATGAGCGGGACTTCCGCATCACGGGCGGCGATGAGTTGGTCCTTAAACCATTGTTTCTGCACGGTGCCCATGTGTGACTTGGAGGCATTGTCCGTATTGCCCACGGGGTCGCGCTCAGAGCGCAGGTCCGTGAGGATGTAGCGGACGCGGCCGACGGTGAAGGTCTGGTAGATGGCGGCATCTGGCCCGCCCGCAGGCAGCGGGTAGTGCGGGAAGCGCTCGCGATAGACTTGGCGGCTGGCCGCCCTGCCGGTGTTGTTTTTGTTGGAGGCATTGCCTGCGTAGTCGTGGTCGTCCCAGATGTAGGTCATGCCCATGGCGCGGCAGACGCGGCGGAGCTGGCCGGTGGTGATCTGCGCGTTATAAACCGTGCGGTAATTGGCCGGGTTTGTGGAATTGATGTCCTGGTAGTTCATGTCCCCCATGTGCATGAAGAACAAGGGGTTATCATTGACGATGGACTCATAGACGAACTGCGAGGTATTGCTGTAGCTGCCGCAGGAGCCAAAGGCGAAGCGGAAGCTGGCGGGCCCCGGCTCAGGCAGGGTGGTGAATTTGCCCTTCAAATCACCGCTGGTGAGCAGGGATCCATTGCCCTCAATGGCGTAGTGGTAAGTCGTCAGCGGTCGCAACCCCGTGACCTCCAAACGCACGGAATTGCCAGCAGAAGAAGATGTCACGGCGGTGGTAGAGTAGAAAGGATCGCTCAAATCCGCGGAGGTGCTCAGCACGGCGCGGGTGCTGACGCCAGAGGCATCCATGACCACGCTGATGGAGGCGCTATTGTGCGTCAGATTGCCACTCCATGGCCCGGCCACGATGCCTGGCGGTGGGGAGACGGTGATATTGACGGGCGCAGAGATGGTGAAGCCCCCCTCATTGTCCAAAGCCAAGGCGGTCAGCGCATAGGCTCCGGCACTGACATTCGTCCAAGTAAAGCTGTAGGGGGCCGTGGCATCCTCACCCAGCTTGGTGGACCCACTATAAAACTCCACCTTCACAATGCTGCCATCCGAGTCCCCAGCCGTGGCGGCCAGGGCGATGTTGGCACCCACGGCGTGGAAGGAGCCGTTTGCAGGCGAAGTCAGCGTCACCGTCGGAGCCTGATTGCCATCCACCGTCTGACTGATGAGCTCAAGATCAAAACCGAGGTCGCTGCTGGTGTTATCACGCTGGTGCAGCTCCACGGCGATGACGTTGACGCCATTGACCAGCAGCGCGGGATCCAAGGACACTGGGTAATAGGTCGTCTCATCCGTGCCGCTAACGATACTGCTGGCGTTGGTCAGGTAATCCACAGGGCCGCTAGGCATGTTGCTGCGGCCTGCCTCCACCCCGTTGAGGTAGATGACCACGCCATCGTCCCGAAGGACGTTGGCCGTCAGCAGGGCGACCTTGGTGGCATCTGGCACCGTGAAGGACTGGCGGAAATAGTAGGTGATGAACTTGGTAGCGC
>JAIWOJ010000219.1 GCA_020216965.1 Prosthecobacter sp. | reverse complement strand
CACCGACCTCTGGGCGCTGAAAAGTGTGGTGCATGAGCTAGGCCATGCCTACCACAAAGAAAACTGGGCAGAGAACCAGCCGGACATCCTGGCCGCCTGGAGGCATGCGCTGGAACAAAAGCTTTATCGGGATGTGAATGATGACAAAGGCCGGGTGATTCCGGCGGCCTACGCGCTCACCAATCCACTCGAGTATTTTGCAGAGCTGACCGCCCTTTACTTCGCGCGTGGCAATTATGCACCCTTTGACCGCAAGGGCTTGAGAGCTTATGACCCGGCTGGGTATGCGATGATCGAGAAGCTGTGGGGCTTGTCAAAGGCTGGCTCACCGCTCCGAGATCGGTGACGAGGCGGGATCTGGCCTAAATTTCATCCATAGATACCAAAATCTCGCGCGGCTTAGCGCCGTCTCCTGGGCCGATGATGCCGCGCATCTCAAGGATGTCCATCATGCGCGCAGCGCGTCCATAGCCGAGGCGCAGGCGGCGCTGGAAGAGGCTGGTGCTGGCTTTTTTCTCTTGGCGGATGACCTCCAGGCATTTCTCCAGGGTTTCTTCCTCTTCGGCGCTCACGCCGTTCTCTGCATCGCCTTCTGCTTCAGTCATGAAGTCTCCGCTTTCATCATCCACACGCACGTCAAAGACGGGGCGGCCCTGGGAGACGCAGTGCTCGACGATGGCGTGGATCTCCTCATCGGTGACGAGGGCACCCTGGCTGCGGATGGGCTGGGCACCGCCGGGCGGCACATAGAGCATGTCCCCTTTGCCAACGAGGTTTTCTGCGCCTTTGCGGTCGAGGATGACGCGGCTGTCGAGGGCGGAGGCTACCTGGAAGGCGATGCGGGTGGGGATGTTCGCCTTGATGACACCGGTGATGACGTCGGCGCGCGGCGTTTGGGTGGCGACAATGAGGTGGATACCAGCGGCGCGAGCCATCTGGGTGATGCGGGCAATGGCTCCCTCAATATCTGCTGGCGCGGTTTGCATCAGGTCGGCGAGCTCATCGATGATGACGACGACGTAGGGCAAGGTATCTGGGATGACGAGTTCCTGGCGGGCAGGGGGCGGCGGGTCCGAGTCCCCCGTCCAGAGACCGCTGTCATCAATGGGCAACACGTCTTCCTCCTCGCCATCCTCATCCAGGCGCACATCATGCCTGCCTGTGGCATCCTTTTCGTCTGCGTCTTCCCAGGGGGGCGGCTCCGGCACATAGTCTAGGCGGACCTGCTCAGGGTGGTTGCCGTCCTGGGCAGCATCCGCCAGGGCTGCGGCGCGGGCAAAGGCCTCTGACCTGCGGAGGGGTTTGCGCGCTTCTGCGACGATTTCCTCCACGGCTGCGATGCTGTTGCCAAAGGGCACATCGGGGATGGGAGACTCTGCGGCGGCTGCGGCCAGGCGGGAGGCTGAGGCAGCTTTGGAGGCTGCCATGGCCTGAGAAGGACGCATGGCTGGGCGCGATGCTGCTGAAGGGGCGGGACGTGGGGCGGGCATCGTCGGGCCACCTGGGCGCCTGCGGTTGCGGTTGTTAAAGGCTTCAAAATTCCGGCAGCCCTCTGTGGCGAACATTTGATAGCGGTTTTCCATTTCCTTCACGACCCAGCGCAGGGCCATGAGCGCTTTTTTCGGATCGGTGACCACCGGGAGGGCTAGGTGCGGCAGGTGGGCGTAGTTCTGCATTTCCACCACTTTGGGATCGATCATGATGAAGCGCAGCTCATCAGGGGCAAAGCGGCACAGCAGGCTGGTGATGATGCCATTGATGCAGACGGATTTCCCTGATCCCGTGGCACCTGCCACCAGGAGGTGCGGCATGGCGGCTAGGTCACCAATGATCGTCTTGCCATACACGTCCTTGCCCAGGGCGATGGGGATCTTGGCTTTGCCATTGGTAAAGGTCTCATCTTCCAGCAGCTCACGGATGGGCACGATGACTTTGTCTTTGTTGGCCAACTCAATGCCCACGGTGTCTTTGCCTGGGATGGGGGCCAGGATGTTGATGCGCTCCGCACAGGTGGCGCGGGCGATGTCATCATCCAGCGCGGCGATGCGGGCCACGCGCAGCCCATCGACTGGGCGCACCTCATAGCGGGTGATGGCTGGACCGCGGGTGATGTCACCCGGCTCCACTTTCACGCCAAAGGAAGCCAAAGCGCGGATGATGGTATCCTGCACGGCGAGCATTTCTTTTTTATCCGCAGGGCGGCTGGCTTCTTCAGGCCAGTGCAGTAGGTCCAACTCTGGCAGTTTGTAGTCTTTGAAAAGCACCGTCAGGCTGCCAAGGGAGCCGTGGGGGGTCTGCTCCAGCTTCTGGGCACGCTTCTTCTGCCACACCTCTGAGAGCTTGGGTTTGCCATCATCCTCCACTGGATGGGTGCGGGGCACGGAGGCATCGATGATTTTGGGCTCAAAAGTCAGGCCCAACTCTGGGGTAATCATGGGCCCCGTCGGGGTGGATTCTGGCACGCCATCTTCCTTAGCCGCACGTTTGCGTCGGGGCGGCGCGGCGTTAGTGCCGCTAGGCTGCTGTTCCTGCTCAGCCTGCTCACGCTGCAGCCGCGCTTCCTCACGCCAGCGCTCGATTTCTTGGCGGATTTCCTCCAAAATGACCAAGGGGTGCAGCCCACTGGCAAGGAAAAAGCCGACGCCATAGATGCCAAGCAGTAGCACGGTGGAGCCTACCGTACCCAGCAGGCTGGCAAAGATGCTGCTGCCGATGAGGTAACCTAGGCCACCGCCGCCGCCATGCGGGGTGAGGTCATCCCGGTGGCTCAAGACACCCTGCACCGCCAGCAGGGCGGAGGTGCTGATGACCATGAGCGCCACGCCCAGCCAAGAGCGCCCTGTGACGCGGAGGTTGGATGCCAGCTTACACACACCGAACCAGGTCATGCTCACGGGCAGCAAATACACTGCCCAGCCCGTCATCCATAGCCCGGCCCAGGCCACAATCGCCCCGATGACGCCGACGAAATTCCGCGTGGCCCGATCTTCCTCCAGGGCTAGGCTGCCAGGGATCCAGCTCGGCAGATCACGCGGGTCATAGGAGATCAGCGCCAAGAGAAAGAGGGCGGAGATCACCAGCAGGGCGATGCCGATGGGGTCATTCCAGGCACCAGCCTGCTTTTGATCGCGGGCGCGTGGGGGTCTGGCAAGGGTGGCGGCCTGGGGCATGGGGAGGAGAGGTCTTGAGGTTTAGCCGATGAATTGCTTAAATAAGCCAAAATATCAGCCGAACTCAATCAAGAACTCGCACCCCGGATGCCAAACTTCCCAGGGTGCAGACCCTTATGTCTGCCGGATTTTTGAACCACCACACCCGCAGGCCCATTCAGCGCCCGTGGGGTGCAGACCCTTTTGTCTGCCGGATTTTTGAACCCGGACGGGCCAGGATCAGTAGGAAACAAAAAACCGCCGCTTGTCTGTCTGCGGCGGTTGGATGGCTAGGTCAAAGCTAACTCAAGGCAGCTTGCGGACCCAGATGTTGCGCAGGCGCACGGGGGGCTCATTTTTGTGGTCTTGGAAGCGGATGGGGGCTGCTTCAGGGAAGGTGCCACTGTAGTCGGTGATGTTTTTGTGCTTGGTGGGCCCCATGATTTTGGTGTGGTTCTGCACGCAGATGCCATTGATGAAGGTGGTGATGTAGGCCGGCTCTACCACCTTTCCGCCCTCCAGCTTAGGTGCCGTAAAGAGGATGTCATAAGTCTGCCATTCACCGGCTTTTTTGACAGCGTTCACCAGGGGTGGTGTCTGGCCATAGACGGCACCTGCCATGCCGTCGGCGTAGGTGGGGTTATTGTCGCAGTCTAGGATCTGGGATTCGTAGCGATCCATCAGGAAAACCCCACCGTTGCCTTTTTTCTGAGAGTTCCCCTTGGTCTCAGGAGCGCTTTTCCACTCCAGGTGCAGTTGGCAACTGCCAAAGGATTCTTTGGTCCAGCTATCACCGCCATCGACGAGCAGCTCGCCGTTTTCGATCTTCCAGACGCAGGGGCCGCGTTCGGCAGTGGGTTTGCCTTTTTCATCTTTTTTCTGGGATTCCAGGGCATCGGTGCTGGTGCCATCAAAAATGATGATCGCGTCTGAAGGCGGGGCACCGAGCTGGGCACCCGGCGTGACGACGGGTGGGGCAGGGCGGTCGATGTCATGCACCTTCCATGGGGTGCCAGGGATGACGGGGGTGTCTGAGTAGCCGACGGGGGAGGGTTTTTCAGGCTGTTGAGCAGGCGACGAGGTACCGATGAGGGCGAGGGCAGCGAGGAGGGTGCAGTGGATGGGTTTCATGATCAGAGGTAGGAGGAACAGGGTCTTGCGCTGGTGGTTGGCTGTGAGCGCGGTTCGGTCACGGGTTGGCGGTCTCAATGCTTACCTGAATGTCGTCAAAATAGATCGGTGTCTGGGAGTAGGGGGTGCCCCAGAGGCCCGCTTTGCCTTGGCCTTTCAGACCTTTGTCCTCAGCTTTGAGGGTGGGGGCGGCGGGCTCGGTGGTGTCTGCGGGCCAGGCTTTGCCTGTGATGAGCCAGGCATCTCCTTCCCCACGTTTGACTTCTAGCTTGAGGTTGAGCCAGGCATCACTGGTCCAGGTAAAGGGGACGCTGGCTGCGACTTGGTCGGATTTCACCAGCTCCAACTGCTTTTTGGCGGCATTGACGAGGAGGCGATAGCCGCTCATGCCATGGACGCTGACGCCGAATTTGGGGACACTCCGCGCGCGCTTGCTGGCGAAGACGCGGGCCTGGATGCTGGACTCACCAGCGGCAGATGTGCCGACCTGGGCGCAGGCGTCGGTGAGTTCGCTTCCTGGGTCGATGACGAGGGCTTTGTTCCCATCCTTGGCAGCGACTTGGATTTTGCCCTCGACGATGAAGACCTCCTGCGGGGGCTCTCCCTCAGCCCATTCATCCGCAGTGAAGGTGAAGGTCTTGGTGTCTGCTGCGGCGGGACTAAGGCCCAAGGTGGCAGCAAGGACGGCAGTGGAGAGGCGTGCGAGCAGCATGGCAGGACGTGGGGCGCTTGGGCTGACGGAACAGGGTTAGCGTAGAGGTTCTTTCAGAA
>JAIWOJ010000218.1 GCA_020216965.1 Prosthecobacter sp. | reverse complement strand
CACTCAAAACCCAGATTGGTATGAAGACATGGCATGGGACGATTCACGCGGAAATTATTCAGAAGGCACTCACTGGTTTTCATCGAAAAAAAGCATTGCTCAAGGTTATGCGGCTGGAATTTTTGCCAAAAATGCAGGGGAATGGAAGGAGGAAGGTATTGAAGTTGAAGAGCTGCCACTTCCAGATGAAGTCAGAGTCCTGGTTTATCCAGGACGCGGAGCCAAGCCAATTGTTCTAACACAAGAGCAAATTGACGCCGATAAATTGCCTCCTGAAGTGCTCACCCCGAAAGGAAGATTAAAGTCTGGGGCACAACTCCAGGTGCATTTCCCTAATGGGGCCAGCCTAGGTGGGGCAGTTTTTATGAACCGCAACGGCGGCAAAGAACCATCAAGCCCTAAGTTTGTTCTCCAAGTTGCCAAAAAGATTTACAACGCTCCAATTCCTCAGAGAACGTCTTCTCGCATAGTAGAGACGTTCTTGAATATCAAGAATCCGAAGGTCATAGACATGAATGGCGAATTTTTCCGCCAAATGGGAAAAAAAGCCGACCGAGCCCACGAACAGGGGCATGACGGTATGATTGTTAGCCGTGTGGTTGATCCAGGTATCAACCCTTCACGCGCAGAAATAGCAACGACCTTTGCTGTTTTTTCTAGTACCAAAATCAAATCCGCCACCGCCAACACCGGCACCTACTCCGCCGAGACCGGCGACATCCGCTACAGCTTCGCGCCAGAACCACCTATCCGACCGTCATCAACCAGTTTGAGCATTGACAGCAGGGGCGCGGCATCCACACTTCCCGCACATGAAAACCCAGATCATCACCGATCCAAAAAAATGTTCGCGCTTTGCTTGAATCAGCCGCGCGTCTCAGCGGCGCGGATGCGCCAGTCTATTTTGGCCCAAAATCGCAAAGCAAGCTCCCAGACGCCCGTCAAAGCCAGCTAGCCGCGCTGGCACAAGAGCCGGAAGCCGCGCCGCCTCCAAGCGACTCTCCAGCCTTTGTTGGAGGAGAGCACACTGTCTTTGAAGTCGAAAGCAAAACCGCCGTCCTCAAACACACCCTTCCAGGCTTTTATGGCCGCACCCTGGACGAGGTGAACTTGCTTGACCAACGCACCTTCCAGAACCGCCCGCGCCTCACCCTGCGCGGCGCGCTGCCCTCCGAATACCTCCGCCGATGGGCCGTCCTGACAGACATCTTCGGCCTACCCACCACCTACCAGGGCCGCACAGGCACCAACACTGCCGAGCCTCAAATGGCCGTGGCGCAGCCTTACATTGAGCAGGACGACGCCGACCCGCCCACCGCTAACGATGTGACCGCCTTCATGGAAGCCCACGGCTTCAGCAAGGTGGACCCCGCCAGTGTCGCCATCCCCGAAGTTGCGGACGTGACATGGTACCGCCAGCGCGACGGCATCCTCATCACCGAGCCCACCCGCGCAACTTCCGCAAGGCCGCAGGCTCCGGCGTCATCGTGCCCATAGACCTTGTGGTGACAACCGTCCCCAAAGGCGTCTCGCAAATCCTGCCCGAACCTGATGCAGAGTGGCAGCCAAACCTGGAAACCCCGACAGGCCGCGCCCAGCTCCTCGACGCGCCCGTCCTGACCCTGGACGGCTACCGCCCCATCGGCTCCCTCACCATCGGCGGCGCGCTCGCCAGCATCGACGGCCAAACCTCCACCGTCACCGGCATTTACCCACAGGGGCGCAAGCAGGTGTTCAAGATCACCCTCGCCGATGGCCGCACCGTGCGCGCCACGGATCATATCCAACCAGTTGTTATCTTGACACCACCACCAGACAGCAGCTTACTTCTGTGGTTTTCAGCCCGGAATCCCTCACCTTTACCCCAGCCCTCCATGCACTCGCCAGCCTCCCAAGCCGAACTCCTGAAGCAAATCCAGGAAGCACAGGACCAGATGGGCCGCGCCCGCAGGAAATGGGTGCTCAATGACCCGGTGGAAGCGGACCATCAAATGCGCCGCAACCGGGAAATGAGGTTGAAAATCGAGGGGCCACCAGTTTTGAGCAGTTCCTACGGCTGGTAAGTTGGAACCGCACGCAGCCGCGCTTTGATGTTTCCCGCCTCGCTGATGAACGCGACCGTGGAGGCGAGCATGTTATTTACAACTCCAAGGAAGGGCCGGACAGGGTCTTCAAAATCACCCACCCCGGCGCGGCTGGCTTGACCATTGTGACCCGCCGCAACAGCTACGGCGAGCCAACTTCATCCCTGGGCAGCGCCACCCCGGCGCAATACCTGGAGAGGATGGTCCTTTTGAACGAGGTCTTTCAGGATGGCATCCGTTTGGAAGGCATCATGGAGGGGGACCAGCCATCCCTCATCATCTCCCAGCCGAAAGTGGCAGGCACCTTGCCAGAGCAGCCCGCCATCACCGCTTTTCTGCGGGACGTGCTGAAATTTGAGCGTGTGGACACCCTCATTTGGTATCGCCCTGCTGACGGCCTCGTCATTGGAGACACCAAGCGGTCCAATTTCATCCAAACGCCGGACGGATACATCCTTCCCATCGACCTCACCGCCCGCTTTGCCACGGCGGAGATGGCGGAATCATGGGGCTACCTGCCACCGCCAGACACGCCTCTGCGGCGGCAGATCGAGGCCATGCGCCAAACGTAGAGTCCAGGCCGCGCCCAGCCTCTTGACGCCCCATCTTGACTCCGCCTACCGTTTTTCTCAGGGGCAGGAATGCCCCTGTTACCTAGAAAAGCAGAATCCGGGTTAATCCATGCGCCCCAATCCGCCGCCTCACCCGCGGAAGACCATGGCGGGCTCTAGCCGGGCGACGCGCCAGATGCCGAGGAGGGCGGAGAGGCCGCAGATGAGGAGGATGACGCCGAGGACGGCAGGCGGCACGATCTCGGGCATGTAGAAGGGGGGCTGCTCGTTTTTCAGGGCGGGGAAGGCGAAGCGTGCGGTGAAGAAGAGGCCGATGCCGTAGCCAATAAAGCCGACAGTGAAGGCCTGGGTGAGGAGCATGAGGCAGAGCGTCCAGGTGGAGGTGCCCATGGCCTTCAGCGCGCCAAGATGGCGCATGTGCTCAAGGACAAAGCTGTAAAAGGTCTGACAGGAGATGGCGATGCCGACGATGAAGCCGATGGCGACGGTGATACCGAAGGAAAAGGGGATGCCGGTGTTGCGCACATACCACCAGACGGTGGAGGTGTTGAAGTCATCATCCGCGCCGAACTGGAAGCCGCGATTTAGGAAGGCGGCTAGGCGTGTCTCCCGCCGGATGTCGGCAGCGCACTGTGCCTCGCTGATGCCGGGGCGCGGTGCGGCGATGACGGCGGAGAGCATCTTGCGCTGGGCGGGGGCGTATTGCAGGGCACGCTCGTAGGTGGTCCAGACGTAGGGACCGCCGGTGAAGGACTGGACGGTGTCGGCGATGCCGACGACGCGGGCTTCCTGGTCGTTGATCTCGAAGGTGTCGCCGAGCTTCACGGGGGTGCTGCGGTCTTTGGCCAGCCGTTTCACGGCGAGGTCATCGATGATGACGGCGTGTGGGAGGCGCAGATCCTCGATGCGGCCTTCTTTCAGCTTCGCGGGGGCACCGGCGAAGGTGGTGGCGTCGATGCCCATGAGCTGGATGATTTTGAAGTTCCCGTTCTCCAGGCGGACACGGAGGATGCCGGAGTAGATGGGGGCGGCCCAGGCGACGCTGTCCACGCTACGCACGCGGGCCACGTCGGTATCGAGCAGGGGGTTGGTTTCGTTGACTTGCTCCACCTTGCCCTCGACGACCCAGATGGGGGCGGGCACGTTTTTCAGGGTGGCGGTGGTCCAGCTCATCAGGCCGCAGAAAACGGCGCTCTGCTGGGCCATGAGGAAGGTGGCAAAGACGAGCCCGGCCACGAGCATGAGAAATTTGGCAGTATCGCCAAAAAGCATCTTGAGGGCGAGGCGGAGCATGGCGGGCGCGGCAGAGGAGGTGGCGAGGTTACGCGCGGACGTGCTGCGAGGGCTCAGGAGAAAGACTTGCGCAGGTGGCTGGGCAGGATGCCGAGGGCTTCGCGGTATTTGGCGACGGTGCGGCGGGCGACCTTGATGCCTTGTTGGTCGAGGATTTTTGCCAGCTTGTCATCGCTGAGGGGCTTGGCCTTGGGCTCGTTTTTGATCAAGTCGGCGATAGCGTTTTTGACGCTGGTGTTGCTGAGGTCCTCGCCTGAATCGGTCTTTACGCCGTGGCTGAAGAAGAATTTTAGCTCAAAGACGCCGTGTGGCGTGGCCATGTATTTGCCGGCGATGGCACGGCTGACGGTGGTTTCGTGCACGCCGACTTCTTCGGCCACTTGGGCCATGTTGAGCGGGCGCAGGAAGCCGGTGCCTTTTTCCAAAAATTCACGCTGATGGGCTAGGATCTGCACGGCGATCTTGTAGATCGTCTGCTGGCGTTGCTGGATGCTGCGGATGAGGAATTTACCGCTGCGCAGCTTGTCCCGGATGTAGTTGCGCACCTCCGCGTTGCTTTCAGGTTGGCTGAGCATGTCTTTGTAGGCATTGCTCAGGCGCAGATGGGGTAGTTCGTCATTGTTCATGACCGGCACCCACTCACTGCCCTGACGTTCCACGATGATGTCTGGGGTGACGTAATTGTTCGCGCTGGCAGCGAAGCGGGAGGCCGGGCGGGGGTCGAGGGTGCTGATGAAGTCTGCCGCGCGGGAGATCTGCTCCATGGGCACGCCGAGCTTTCGTGAGAGCACGGGGTAGCGTTTGTTCGCGAGGTCATCGAGGTGCATGTCCACCAGGCGGTAGGCCAGGCTTTGACGTTTCCCCAGGCGCTCTAGCTGGATCAGGAGGCACTCGCGGAGATCATCGGCACCGACGCCGACGGGGTCAAAGGTGGTGAGCAGGTTTTTGGCTTTTTGCAGGCGCTCAAGCGGGATGCCGTGCTGCAGGCTGAGCTCCTCCACCGGGGTATTGAGGAAGCCACGGTCATCCAGGCTGCCGATGAGGAACTCGGTGTCACGGACAAGATTTGGCTCAGTCTCCTCTGCCGTGCGTAGCTGGGAGATTA
>JAIWOJ010000217.1 GCA_020216965.1 Prosthecobacter sp. | reverse complement strand
GGCCCGCGCGCGGCAGCGCTTCCTGGGAGACACGGTGGAGCGCCGCCAGGTTTTGCCTATTCTGCTTCATGGCGATGCAGCTGTAGCGGGGCAAGGCATCGTCGCTGAGGTGCTGAACTTATCTCAATTACCCGGTTACCGTACTGGCGGCACCATCCATATCGTGGTGAACAACCAAATCGGATTTACGACCCTCCCGGCGGATGCCCGCTCTACCACCTATTGCACGGATGTGGGCAAGATGATTGATGCACCTGTGATCCATGTGAATGGAGATCGCCCTCTGGAGGTGGCAGCAGCCGCCCGTCTTGCGCTCGACTTCCGCCAAAAATTCGGACGCGATGTCTTCATCGACATCGTTTGCTACCGCCGCTATGGCCACAATGAAACGGATGAGCCTGCATTTACCCAGCCAAACATGGCCCGCTCCATCAGCGCGCATCCTTCCACCGCCACGCTGTTCCGTCAGGAGCTACTGCAAAATGGTGTTTTGGATGAGGCTACCGCGAATGCACTCCAAAAAGAATTAGAGGACGAACTTGAAAAAGGCGTCTCCGACTTGGCCTCCAAGGAAAAAAACGCTGGGGGCAATCCTTTTGAGGGTTTTGCTGTGGAGCCGCAACCCGCTTATGATTACAACGTTATTGAGACGGGTGTGGCTCGCGAAACCCTGGTCCGCATCGGCAGAAAGCTCCTGGAGACCCCCGAGGGCTTTCACTTGCATCCTACCATCGCGAAACGTTTTCTTGCTGCCCGTGGTAAAGCAATCGAAACCGGAGAGGGTATTGACTGGGCCACCGCCGAGGCACTCGCGTTTGGTTCCCTGCTTACGGAAAACCACGGCGTCCGCCTCTCCGGCCAAGACGTGCGCCGCGGCACCTTCAGTCACCGCCACTGCGTCTTTTACGATACTGAAACCCGCGAGCGCCATATACCACTGAACAACCTGGAGGAGGGGCAAGGCCGCTTCTGCGTTTATAATTCCCTGCTCTCCGAAGCTGCAGTTCTTGGTTTTGATTACGGCTACTCCCTCCTCACGCCCAACATGCTCATTTGCTGGGAGGCGCAGTTCGGTGACTTTGTGAACGGCGCACAGGTCATCATTGATCAGTTCATCGCCTCCGCTGAGAGCAAATGGCAGCGCCCCAGCCATGTGACCCTGCTTCTTCCGCATGGCTACGAAGGCCAAGGACCTGAGCACTCCAGCGCGCGCCTGGAGCGTTTCCTGCAGCTCTGCGCTGGAGGTAACATGCAGGTCTGCAACTTCTCCACACCTGCCCAGTACTTCCACGCACTACGTCGCCAGGTAAAACGTAGCACACGCAAGCCTCTCGTGGTCATGACACCCAAGAGCCTGCTACGCCACCCGCGCTGCGTTTCGAAATTGGATGACATGGCGGAGAACTCTCACTTCAAAGAGGTGCTTGACGATGAGCTGCTCACCCTCAGCCCGGACCGGGTCACCCGTCTCATCTTCTGCTCTGGCAAGGTGTATTATGATCTGCTCGACTTCCGCGAAAAGAATAAGATCAAGAACGCCGCCATCATCCGCGTGGAGCAGCTCTACCCGCTGAACTACGAGATGCTCAAAGGCATCGTGGCCAAGTATCCCCGTGCCCAGAAAAAGTGGATCTGGTGCCAAGAAGAGCCCCGGAACATGGGTGCCTTTTACTACATCCGCCCGCGTCTGGAAGAGCTAAGCAATCACAAGCTCCGCTATGCCGGACGCGAGCGCTCAAGCAGCCCTGCTGCGGGCTCCAAGGCCATTCACGTCCTAGAGCAGGAAAAGCTCGTGGAAGATGCCTTCAGCGTTTGATTCATGATCTCATCCCCAACACCTCCCCCCACAACGACTCATGGCTGATATCAAAATCCCCGCACTCGGCGAATCCGTCGCCGGAGGTCAAATTTCCAAGTGGCATTTCAAAGTCGGTGACGCCGTCAAGGTTGGCGACGTTCTCCTGACCCTAGAGACCGACAAGGTCGCCGCCGAGGTTACCTCTGAATTCAATGGCGTGCTCGCTAGCATCTCCGCAGCGGAGGGCGAAGATGTCGTCATCGGTGCCATCGTAGGCCAAATTACTGAGGGAGCTGCCGCAGCAGCCCCAGTCCCCGCTCCTGCACCAGCAGCGCCCGCTGCCGTCGATGTTGCCAAGCCTGCCCCCGCACCGGTCGCAGAGGCACCTAAACCAGCGCCGACTCCTGCCCCAGTCGCCAAGCCAGGCCCCAAACCTAAGCAAGTCACCGAAGGCCGTGTCACGCGGAAAAAAATGACGTCTTTGCGGAAAAAGATCGCTGACCAGCTTGTCAGCGCTCAGCAAACGGCTGCCATTCTCACCACCTTCAACGAATGTGATATGAGTGGCGTTATGGCCCTGCGCTCAAAGCTCCAGGACAGCTTCGTGAAAACTCACGGCGTGAAACTGGGGTTCATGTCCTTTTTTGTGAAGGCCGTCGTTGAGGCGCTGAAGGCCGTGCCTCAAATCAATGTCCGCGTCGAAGGCGAGGAAATCGTCCAGCAGCACTTCTATGATATCGGCGTCGCCGTCGGCACCGAGCGTGGTTTGATCGTCCCTGTCATCCGCGATGCGGATCAAAAAAGCTTTGCTGACATCGAAAAAGACATCCTGGCCTACGCAGCCAAAGCCAAAGAGGGCAAGATTGAGCTGGCTGACCTCACGGGCGGCGTCTTCACCATTTCCAATGGGGGAGTTTATGGCTCACTGCTCTCGACGCCCATCATCAATCCCCCACAGAGCGGCATCCTAGGCATGCATAGCATCCAGCAGCGCCCAGTGGCCCTGGACGGGCAAGTGGTCATCCGCCCCATGATGTACTTAGCTCTCAGCTATGACCACCGGGTGGTCGATGGCAAGGAGGCCGTGACCTTCCTCATTCGTGTCAAAGACTGCATTGAAAATCCAGCGCGGATGCTCGTCGGAGCCTGATTCACCGGTCTTGCAGACGCCTCACTTCATTGAAAAAGCCGCCAGGAATTGACCTGGCGGCTTTTTTTGAGAGAGCGATGGTGCGTTCAGCGCATCAGGCAGTCGGCTGGCCTGAACCGGCGATCTTGCTGCGCATCTCTGTGTCTGCGGCCAGATTCTTGTATCGCGCAAAGTCCATGATGCCCAGATTGCCGCTGCGAAAGGCATCCGCCATGGCCAGGGGGACCTGAGCCTCGGCCTCAACTACCCTGGCGCGCATTTCCTGGGTGCGGGCAGACATTTCCTGCTCCAGCGCCACGGCTGCGGCGCGGCGCATTTCTGCGTTGGCTTGGGCGATTTTCTTGTCGGCCTCTGCCTGTTCCGTCTGCAACTTGGCACCTACGTTTTCACCAACGTCGATGTCTGCAATATCGATGGAGAGGATTTCAAAGGCCGTGCCAGCATCTACTCCCTTTTGCAGCACCAGCTTGGAGATACTGTCTGGGTTTTCCAGCACGTCCTTGTAGGTGTTGGAGGAGCCGATGCAGGTGACGATGCCCTCGCCCACACGCGCGACGACGGTCTCCTCCGTAGCTCCGCCAACGAAGCGGTCCAGGTTGGTGCGCACCGTCACACGGGCGCGGACGCGAAGAGAGATGCCGTCTTTGGCCACTGCATCGATCTTACCGCCGCGGCCCATTTCAGCATGGGGGCAATCAATGACCTTGGGATTGATGCTCGTGCGCACGGCCTCAAGCACGGTTTTCCCGGTGCCTTTGCAGGCAAGATCAATGGCGCAGGCGCGGTCATAATTTAAGGGAATGCCCGCCTTTTCTGCGGCGATGAGAGATAGCACGACGTGCGTCACATCCCCACCGGCCAGAAAATGCGCCTCAAGCTGATCGGTACCGATGGGGATGCCCGCCTTGGCTGCCGTGATTCGGGTGTCCACGATGAGGGCATTTGGCACACCGCGCAGGTACATGGCCAACAGGTTCACGATGCTGACCGGCGCATTGGCGATGCGGGCGCGCAGCCAGAGGTTAAAAAATTTAGCAACAATGAGGAAAACGACGAGAGCGACCAGAATGGCGCCGCCGATGAGCAGAGTGTCAAAACCAGGCATAGGGGTAGTTGGAGGGTGGGTGGGTTGAGTAGGATGGAGAGATCAGGTGAGCATACGAACGATGAGATTGCCAGGCTCATGCCCAGCCACACATACACGGCTGCCCGCCGGGGCAAAGCCGTCTAGGCAGCGCACCTCAAAGCGCCTCCCGGAAAATTCTGCGCGGCCCAGCGGGCGTAACTCAGAAATCGCCGTGCCCTCCTCCCCCAGCACGCATGGCGGCGGCGGCGAGGGCGGAGCAGATTTTTCCTCTAGGGTGAAAGCGCGGTGGAAGAAGCGCACGGCAAAAAAGCGCAGCCAGATGAGACAGACAGCAGAGGAAAGCAGCAGCACGGCACCAGCCAGTGAGACGCGCTCCAGATGGGACCAATGGGCTAACTCGTCAGCCCACATCGCCGCTGCAACGGCCACCAGGATAAAGGCCACGCCAAAGAAACCGGCAATGCCACCTGGGACGAACGTCTCCAGAATGACCAGAAGCACGCCAAAAAAGGCCAGGATGGCGATGGTGGTGATCATGCACTCTTATGGTGACAGGCCAGGCCAACCCGTCAAGCAATGCCAACGCCTGGCCTGAAGAGAAAACATCCGTGAAGGTCGCGCCTTTTTTCGTGCGTTCCAAGACTGCCCACCTATCTTCGGCGCTCTTTCCACCCTCAAACCCAACCCACCTAGACCTCGACCCATGAGCAAAACTGCACCCAAACTTCACAACGCGATGTGGCCCGGCCTCGTCGGCAAAGGCGATGGCGAAGGCCAGGAACCCCCAATCAGCCTGGAGCGTATGCTGGACCTCACCGCTGCCGCCAATGTGAACGGCCAGAAGTTTGAAGGCATCGACTACTTCCTCTTCCTGCCCCATACTGACCCGAATGCCAGCGATGACGAGATCAAGAAGATCGCCGACCTTATCGCTAGCAAAGGTTTCGCCGTGGGTTCCCTCGTGGCACCCGTCTGGCCCGGCACCGTCGGTGACAGCGCCATGGGTGACGACGCCCAGCAGGCAA
>JAIWOJ010000216.1 GCA_020216965.1 Prosthecobacter sp. | reverse complement strand
GCGATCCTTTGTCCTGCAGCCACCCATAAAAAAGCGGTAGCTGCGGCTACCGCACTCCAAAACGCTGCCGCGAAGCTCCAGACGCCAGAACAGCACGGAGCGTCTTGGAGTGCGCGCGGCAGCCGCCGCCGCTTTCTGTGCGGGTCTCGCTGCTCTTGCAGCCATCAAAAAAGCGGGGGAACGCCCAAACTCGTAATCCCGCGCTTGTCCTGCATCCACCCTCAGAAAAGCGGTAGCTTGGTGCTACCGCATTCCAAGACGCTACCGCGAAGCTCAGAAAGCCAGAGCAGCGCGGAGCGTCTTGGAGTGCGCGCGGCAGCTCTGCTGCCGGGAAATGCAGACGCTCCTTTTCCGGAAAATCAAAAGGCCCGGTAGGTCACCGGGCCTTTTGAATTCGGGAGATGTCTGGTCTAGACGAGCGCTTCGGAGCCTTTATGGCCGAGTTGTTTCACCGCCTTATTGAGCTGGTCAAACTCCAGCGGTTTTTTGATCACGGTGACGGGGCCCAGGCTGAGGATGCGGCTGAGCACCTCACTATCTGGGTAGCCGGTGATGATGACGATGGGGAGATCTGGGTGCAGTTCTTTGAGCTGGGAGTACACTTCATCCCCAGGCACGTCTGGCAGCTTCAGGTCGAGAAAGACAAAGTCGAATTTCTGCTTCTTGGCGAGGCTGATGGCCTCCGCGCCAGTGCCCACGACGAGGCGGCCAAAACCTGCCCTTTTGAGAAATTGCTTAAATAGGGCTTGTAGGGCAGGGTCATCATCTACGACCATGACGGTGGGCTGCCCGGCCTCTTCTTCTTTGCGCAGCACGTCACGGTCCAGCAGACTGCGCTTGATGCGCCAGCGCCCGCCGATTTGCACGGCTGGCAACTGACCGCGCTGCACGAGGTAATAGACCGTCGGCAGGGGGATCCGCAGATACTCAGAGGTCTCTTTGACCGTCATCAATTCGGGAGGCAGGGTGTCGGACATAAAGGTTGGCAGAGAGGTGAACGGGGGGGCCATCTCCTGGCGGGCAGATGGGGTTCAATCAGGAATGCGACAAAGCTGTTATATAATTACCAAAACAGCAAGGCTTTTTTTGCCCAATCATCACTCCCGCATCTGGAAGAAAAGGAGGAATCTATAAAATGAGTCACAAAAAAGAGAGGATTTGTGTTTGGTGGCAGTTCTTGAACCTGCAAGCACTGAGTACAAACCAACGCTGAAACTGTTACAATCTGCATAGCTTCCGTGGTTTAGAGCAGTTCTCAAAATCGGCCAGATTATCGTAGTACCCTGGAGCTGGCCCATGCCTGCCCGGTCCATTTTTCCAAGCGGCGTAAATCGGGTCGGCAAAAAGCCCTGCGTTTGGCATCCTGCCCGGCAATCGCTTCTTGTGGAGACCTTTGCGCCGTGCTTAATGCTCTGCCCCTGATGCGCGACCTCCTCAAACTCCACCTCGTGATTGCCGTGTGGGGGTTTACGGCGGTCTTGGGCAAGCTGATCGAGCTGCCGCCGGTACTGATGCTGCTGTGGCGGACGGCGATGGCGGCCCTGGGGTTTGCCTGGCTGGCGCGGGTGCGGGGGCAATCTCTGTGGCTGCCGCCTGAGCCCTGGCGCAGATTGTTGTTTCTGGGGGCTCTGCTGGGGGGGCACTGGGTTCTATTTTTCCTTTCGGCGCGGCTTTCGACGGCGTCGGTGAGTCTGGCGGCGATGCCTACCTCGATGCTGTGGTGTTCGTTGCTTGAGCCCTGGGTGGATGGCAGCAGGCGCTGGCGTCCGCTAGAGTTGGTGGTGGGTGGGGTGATGCTGGGGGCGGTGTGGCTGATCTATGAGGTGGAGCTGCGGCACTGGGTGGGCTTTAGTGTGGCGCTGGCTGCTGCGGCCCTGGCTGCGGTGTTTGTCGTCTGCACAAAGCAGATGGTCACCCGCTGTCATGATGCGGTGATGGGCACCTGGCAGATGGTGGGTGCATTTCTCGGCTGCCTGCCCGGCTGGTGGTGGCTGGAGGGGGCAGAGGTCGCTTTGCCAGACCTGCGCAGTCTGCTGCTGCTGGTGTTTTTTGCCAGTGTCTGCACGGTCTGGGCCTATGCGGGCTACATGGATGTGCTGAGGCGACTGCCTGTCTTCACGGTGAATGTGGTGTACAATTTAGAGCCTCTCTATGGCATCGCCCTGGCAGCGCTGGTGTTTGGGACATCTGAGCACATGAGGCCAGGCTTTTACCTGGGGGCAGGTATCATTGCAGGCTCGGTGCTAGCCTTGCCCTGGCTGGAACGCTGGACGGGACAGCGACGTTGAGGGGACATTTCCATACCGGGAACTGCCATCTGGTGATTGGCATTGCCAGGGTTGGCGTGTATGAAGAGCGCTACCACCATGAAGCCTGTTTTTGAAAAAGTGCCCCGTCGTGACTGGGAATCCTTCCACTGCGAGGTCGTGCATGGCCCTGATTACGGGACACGCTGGCACTTTCATCCTGAGTATCAAATCACGCTCGCCATTCGCAGCCGTGGGCACCGTGTGGTGGGGGATAATATCTCCCCGCTGGTGGATGGAGATCTGGTGGTGCTGGGCTCTAATCTACCCCACGTCTGGCATCAGGATGAGGTCAGTGGCGCCAGTGTGGATGCGATCATCGTGCGTTTTACGGAGTCCTTTCTCGGCCAGGATTTCATGAGCCTGCCGGAAATGGAGCCCGTGAAGAGCCTACTGCGGCGCAGCGCGCGGGGGCTGGAGGTCTCTGGCACGACACGCCGGGACGTGACCACCCGGATGCGCCGCCTGGCGGACGCCAGCGGCCTGACGCGCGTGGTCGAGCTGCTGGGCATCCTGGATGTGCTGAGCCGGTCGAAAGACCTGCAACCGCTCGCCAGTGCCAGCTATGAGCCTGCTCTGCACTCAGGGGATCAAGACCGGATGCAGCGCGTGGTGGATCACATCCATCAAAACCTCACGGAGGACATTGACCGCAAGCAGCTCGCCAAGCTGGCCCACCTGAGTGAGGGAGCTTTCAGCCGCTTTTTCCGCTCACGCACGGGCAAAACGGTGCCTGAATATATCAACGAGGTGCGCATCGGCCGTGCCTGCCGCATGATTACGGAGGATCAGCAAAACATCACAGACATCGCCCTGGACTGCGGTTACAGGAATTTGGCGAACTTTAACCGCCGCTTCCGTGAAGTGGTGGGCCTGACGCCGCGTGAATACCGCGCACAAATGCGCGTGCTAGGTGGTAGCCGGTAAGTTTGCGGGGCTCAGGCCGCCAGCCACCAGCAAAAGCTACCGCTGGGCACCGGCAGCACGCCCTCTGCGCCGCGGAGGAGCATTTCACCGGCCTCCAGCCTGCCATCGGGGCCGAATTCTTGCCTCAAAAGATGGCTGAGGGAGATGGGGGTCAGCTCGGGCGTATGGCAGGAAAGCAGTGCCCCAAGGGGCTGTGTGGACATGAGCGACTTCAGCAGTGCCAGCAGGCGTGGCAGGTCATCCTCAATTTTGAAGACCTCTCCCTTTGCCCCGCGCCCATAGCTGGGAGGGTCCAGGATGACGAGATCATAGCGCCGCTCCCGCCTTAGCTCGCGTTCTAGGAATTTCGTCACATCATCCACGATCCAGCGGATGGGATGCTCTTGCAGGCCATTGAGCGCGGCGTTTTTCCGCGCCCAGTCCACCATGCCGCGGGAGGCGTCCACATGGCAGACCTCTGCCCCGCCGTGCGCCGCCGCCAGCGTGCTGCCGCCAGAGTAGGCAAAAAGGTTCAGCACCCGCGCCGGGCGGCCCACACGTTTTTCATAATCCCGGCACGTCTGACGGATGCGCAACCAAGGCTCACGCTGCTCAGGAAAGATGCCGAGGTGGCCGAAATCCGTGGAACTGAGCAGGAAGCGCGTGCCATCCACCTCAATCTCCCAGGTCTCTGGCAGGCGGTCACGGCCACGCCACTGGTTCCCGCCATCGCGGAAAAAGGAGGCGGTGGCACGCCGCCAGGTGGTTTCTGGCTGGGTTTTGCGCCAGACCGCCTGGGCGCAGGGGCGTGAGAGCACCACGGCGCCAAAGCGCTCCAGTTTCTGAAATCCACCGCTGTCCAGGAGTTCGTAGCCATCGTCAGCCATGGTGTTTCATAGAGGCGGCAGCGCGTGGGAGCAAGCCTTGGCAGAAGCTCTGGGGCGACGTTTGCTGGGGGGATCAGTTTTTCATCAGGAAATACTCCAGGCTGTCCACGAGGGCTTCCCAGGAGGCATCGATGATGTTCGTGCTGACGCCCACGGTGCCCCAGGTGCGGCTGCCATCGCTGGTGACGATGAGCACGCGCGTCTTGGCGGCGGTGCCGGTGCCGCTGTCGATGATGCGCACTTTGTAGTCCTCAAGGCGGACTTGAGCGATTTTTGGGAAGTGTGGCAGCAGCGCTTTGCGCAGGGCTTTGTCCAGCGCGTTCACGGGGCCGTCCCCCTCGTCCACGGTGTATTCGGGCTTGCCGTGGACGCTGATTTTGACCGTCGCCTCCGTCGTCTCGCCGCTGGCACCTGGGTGATGGCGGTGGGTGGTATGGTATTCGATGAGGTCAAAACTGCGGATCTCACGCCCTAGCTGGCGGCGGATGAGGAGCTCAAAGCTAGCCTCAGCGGCCTCAAATTCGTAGCCCTCGCTCTCCAGTCGTTTGACCTCAGCCAGCACCTGATTGACCTCGGGGGAGCCTTTTGCCAAGGGGATGCCCATGCCCTCCGCCTTCACCAAGACGTTTGATTGGCCGCTCATGTCGGAGATGGTGATGATGCGCTCATTGCCGACGAGAGCGGGATCGACGTGCTCATAGGTGCGGGCGAGCTTTTGCACGGCATGGACGTGCAGGCCGCCTTTGTGGGTAAAGGCAGCCAGGCCGACGTAAGGCGCGCGGATGTCGTGCGGCACGTTGGCCAGTTCATCGACGAAGTAAGCCAGCTCCCGCAGTCGGGTGAGGTCGATGCCGAGATCAATGCCCATCTTGATCTGGAGGTTGGGCATGACGGTGATGAGATTGCAGTTCCCCACGCGCTCGCCGTAGCCATTGATCGTCCCCTGCACCTGGCAGGCACCGGCGCGCAC